>QIGD01000183.1 GCA_003229935.1 Methanobacteriota archaeon
CAAGATAGGAAAAAGATTTGATATTAATGTTAAGAAAGTGGAGTTGGTAAAATATGGAAAAGGAATACAATTTTAAAAGAGGTGAAAAAGGGCAATTCCTCCCTTCTCTGAAGAGAGAGGGTTTACTTGCCCCAAAGTCTATGAAATTTTTCTGGGTTGATGCAACTCTCGGAAATAACAGGGACGAGAGAAAAAATCTAATAACAACAGCTCTGGAATCTGGAGCCTCGAGTGTGGTTATTCTCGAGGAGGATTTTGAGATAGCAGAGAAGTTAGGCAAAGTTGACCTTATTGTAAAGGAGAGCTGTAGAGGTAAAATAGCTCTTGTTGGCCCTCCCGCGCAGGAAAGCCTTCCGGAAGATATTAGCAATAGTGATATATACAGAAGAGCAGAGGAACTCTCAAAGCAGTGTAAGGTTGCAGGCTATGTTAAAATAAGTAGTAAGAGTCATGAAAGGCTTGCAGCAGAACTTTCAAATGTTTGCTCCCATATAATTGTTGTTGGAGAAGACTGGAAGATTATCCCCCTTGAGAATCTAATAGCAGAACTCCAGACAGAAGAGGTAAAGGTGATGGCAGGCGTAAGGGATGCTAAAGATGCAAAACTTGCATTCGAAACTCTTGAGGTGGGTGTGGATGGTGTGCTTATACAGACTCAGAGTTTTGATGAAATTAAAAAGGTGGGAGAGATAGCGCATTCTACATCTGAAACCCTTGAACTCAAAACAGGTAAAGTTGTAAGGCTTGAACAAGTAGGACTTGGAGACAGAGTATGTGTGGACACTGCCTCTCTCTTAAACCCAGGGGAAGGTATGCTTGTGGGCTCCCAGGGCTCGGGGTTATTCCTTGTGCATTCGGAAACTCTTGAAAGTGAATATGTAGCCTCAAGACCCTTTAGGGTGAATGCCGGTGCGGTTCATGCCTACATCCTTGTCCCAAGCATGAAGACAAGATATCTCAGTGAGCTTGAGGCAGGGGATGTGGTTCTGGCTGTTGACAGCGGAGGTATAGCAAGAGAGGTGGTTGTAGGTAGGGTTAAGATAGAGAAGAGACCCCTCATGCTTGTTGAGGTAGAGACTGATGGTAAGAAGTTCAAGACATTACTCCAGAATGCCGAGACTGTAAATCTTGTCACCCCACAGGGTAACCCTGTCTCTGTATCAAAACTCAAAGCTGGTGACGAAATTTTAATTTATGCGAAGAACATAGGTAGACACTTTGGAATGGAAGTTGAAGAGAGTATTATTGAGAAGTGAGTCTCTCCACTGCTCTTTTTATTGCCTCTTTATGAAGTTCTCCAGCTATATGCAGAGGTGCCTTTTTTCCCTTAACTTCATAAAAACCTTTAGCCTGGCAGATAAACTGAACTTCAAGAGCAAACCTTGTAAGAGCTTCCTTAACATCCATGTTGATTATCTTCTCCGCAGCCTCCCATGTGGCACCACAGGGAGCACCTCTTTTAATTTTAACTCTTTTCACAATACCCTCATCCACTTCAACTTCAATTTTCGGCAATCCAAATTGATGCGTATAGCCTCCTATCTCCTCAATATCACCAAGAGAGCAGCAGATGCTGGGAGTTATTGCTCCTGACTTTGTCCTTCCAGAGGCTACTATAGGTATATTCTTTTTATTTGCAATTTCAATTAGATAATCTGTTAAATCTCCATGGTAAAGGTAGTCAAGTATTAAATCCGCCTCAAAATCTCCATAAATATAATCTTCTGGTTCATCTATAATCTGAGGTAGAGGTTCTGGAACTGTAAAAACCTCAAGCTCAATTCCTCTTCCATACTTCCTTATTCCTTCTATCTTGTGCTCGCCTTTATTTCCAACCTGAAATACAGCTATTTTCATAAAGCATCAAGGGCAAGATTTGCTAACTCATCAGCTCTCTGGATGAAAGGATTGATTCTCCTCACATGTTTATATGTCACCCTTATGAAGGTTTCCTCCTTCTGCCTTACAACCCTCTGAAGTTCTCTGAGTTTCAAATTTTTTGTTTTATACTCTCTATTGAGTTGCTTCACAATAAGCTCACTATCGAGAAAGCATTCCACATCATCAGCATAATCCTGTGCCAGTTCAAGAGCCTTTATAATAGCTCTATACTCTGCCTGATTATTTGTTGCTATCCCTATAGTCTGACTGTGTTCTCTAAGTGTTTTTTTGTCCTCTCCCACAAGTACAATACCTATAGCAGCTTTTCCTGGATTTCCCCTTGAGGCACCATCGCTATAACTTATTATTTTTCTCATAATTCATCAAATCTGGGCAAGAATACCCACCTCCTTCAGTAGTAGAAGGAATTGCAAGACCTCACACCTTTTAAAATTGTATAAAAGAAAAAGGGTCTTAATCCAATCTAAACCAGCAGGTATTCCAACCTGCTCACTGTTCCTAGCATTATCAGATATCAATTGATTTTGCATGTTTATGACAGGAACTCTCAAGTCCTGTCCACTCTTGCCAGAGTATTGGTCTTCTTTGGAATTGTTATTGGCAAGTACTTTGCAGGGCACACTGAGACTTTTATCTCTGTTTAATACTCCAATTACAGAGCAGGGGACTTGAGGAGTATCTACTATTGGTGTGTTCTGAAACTCTACCAATAAATTCTGCATCTTTAAATGCCTCCTAATCAACCTATTACGTCTTCTTCGTGAACTACCCACGACTAAGGTCGTGGGCTTCCTGAGTCATAGGTCTATCTTGTGCTGGACCTCGAACAGGCATAAAATCGGTGTATCCCAACCATACTTTTTTTAATCCTCTATATAATATATTTATTGCAGCATTAACGTGTCTATCAAGAACTAACCCACAGTAAGGGCATTGATGTATTTTAATATTAAGGTTTCTCTGGCTGTGGGACAAAATGAAGTTTTACCCTATCCAGAATAGGTTATGCCATAAGACTGTGCAGAAATCTGCAGTGTCTATCCTGTCCTCTCTTCTTTGCCTGATCTGCC
>QIGD01000184.1 GCA_003229935.1 Methanobacteriota archaeon
AGTTCAATGTGAAAGGGATACCCAATGATTCAAAGGAACTTTACAGTAAACTCAGCTTCGTGACATACCAGATGATGATTCTTAACAATATACAAAATGGCATAGAGCCTGTTAATTCTTTTGCAAGATATTTCTGAAATTGCACTGTTAGATACAGAGAGAAGAAGTCTGAATTAGTGTAAGCCATGTAAAAATGTTGGCTTTTGATGTCTGATGCAGGGTGAGGGAGGAAGTTGGCTGATTAAGAGACCACGGTTCCACTGATTTTCTATAAATTTTAGCCGAAAGGTATAGGAGAAGGAGTTTCGAATTGATATTATCCAATTAGAACCAGAGTTTTAAAGGTCTAATTGGATGGTCTCATATTAGGGTCAATAAAATTTAAGAAGTCTTCAACTTCGTCTTTTTGCTGAGTTAATAGCCTTGGAAAATTTTCTGCAACAAATTCGTCTAAACTCAAACCTTTATATTTCGTTAACCTATCCTCAGGGCAGAATAACACAGGTTTACTTTTTAGCCACTCTTTTACTTTTGTAGGTAGTGTTACGGTTAGAGAACCCACCTCTACCTCTTTCATTATGATATAATCATCAATTCCTTCACAGTAGAACTCAATTTTAACTTTATCGTTGTGAAAAAACTTTTCTTCTCTTTTCACTTTCACTCTTTCGTTTTTATATCTATCTCTTTTAGCTTGTTTATGGCCTGTAATATATGCGTCTTTCCAGAGTTATTTGGGCTTATTAGGATATTTAGTTGCCTGAGATTTTTTAGACTGACTTTCTGCAGATTTCCATAGTTTTCAATCTCAATTCTCTGGAGTTTTAATCTCATCTCTCCCAAACCTCTTGTATATTATATGCAACAGACCCTTTGCATTTTCAAAGACAACTGAAAAGAGTGGCAATGGGCGGTGGCTCACCTTCCCTGATTCTCTACATCTTTATCCTGTCCAATCTTTAGCAGTACTCCCATTGAGTTTTATGAGATGTTTTTTGGGATAATACTTAATCTGTCTCTGGGAGGAACGTTATTTACCAAAATGCAAATTTTCACTATTTCAGGATACTACAACCGGGTGGTGATTAAATATGAATGAAAGTGATATATTATCAATAGTTAAACTATATGGTGGTTGGAGATATCAGAAATCTATCTAAAAAGCAAAAACATTTATATATTATTTTTCAGTACTCTATGCTATATCAACACAGAGAATGTGGGGAATAGACGATGTGTGATAGAAAAACTGTTTTATTTGAAGAAAAATATAACGTAGATATCTGTGAATTTTCAACCACGGAAGAAGTAGATAAGTTCATAGAGAAGAGAGAAGGAAAAAAATTGGAGATTGTATCACTGGAGGGTGGGATTGTAAATGCTCGAGGAAATGTTTTTCCTGTGTTAGATATGGACATTGATTCAGTTTTTGATAAGGCCATTGGAAAGAAAAAGTGATTTTGAATGGAAATCACTGAAGTGTTTGAATTTTATAGTTTTCCTCGACGTGTATCAGTATGAACTTAGCCCTGTATTCTTCTCCACTTCTCATATATCATATCTTTCCTAAGTCCGGGATCCCCCTCCAAAGCGTCGGATCTGCCGATGACCATTTCATTTACTCCATTCTTGTATCTCAGTGCGCCATCTGGGAAGTTGATTAAGCATGGCTTTGGTGAGCCTTCAGTTGCATTGATTAAAATCTGTGCAAAGTTTCTATTATCTCTTCTGCCTTTCTCCTTCAGCTCAAACAGCCATGAATAGGTAGGTAGCTCTGCGTATATGTAAACATCACGGGTGGTCTTACGTACACCATAGAAATCTGTCGGGTCTGAGTACCACTCTTTAACTTTTGTAGATGACACGAGCATGCTTCTGAAAACGACCTCTCCGTTTTCTATCTCTTCTCTTACGTCAAGTGTTAAATCCCTCTTTAGCTTTCCTTTTAACAGGTCATTGAACTCAAATACAGAGGATTTCATGCTAAGGTATGCATTCTCAAATCCAACATTGACTTTAGGAGGTAGCACAACAATGGCTTCGCATAACTTTTCATTAACAGTATCTACAGGCAGGAGCCTGTATGGCCCGTAACTTACATCGTGGGTGATGAAGTAATCTAGTCTTCCATTCTCGTCGAGCGTATGTCCTATTCCAACTATTGCGTGATATGTTTCGTCCCCTTGATCACCCCACCACCAAAGGTCCTCCGTCTTGAAGACAAGGTATACAGGCAGTTCAGATTCAATATAGGCGTAGAGATTGCTTGAATCCATTTTGTGCTCTGAGGAATTTTCAATTTCTGGATTTGCTCTTCCGATGTAGTACAGCACTTTTCCGCTGATTTCTGATAATCCCCTGTGGACCATACCTGCCGTGAGTCCGTCGCTTCCGAAAGGGTCGCCTTCACTTATCTTCTTTTGTATTTGTGGCATTGAGATATTCGGGGCGTCGAACTCCCTGGAGAGATGGGCGATTATTGTTTTCATAGCTGCTTGCGCGCATACTGAGAGCTTCCCATCTGGCATGAAAAACGGGACACACTTTATATCAACGCCAAAATCTTTAAGTGAACACATCCGAGCGCACGAGCAAAATATCTCGTCACTGTCCTTTGCCACCGACTCTTCACCCTGCATTGCTTTCAAGGTTTTTGGTATGGGGAGATAGGCTTCACAGACAAACGACGACTCCGATTGGGTGCGAAAGTCTATAACACCTATTTTACCCTCTAATTTGTAGACATTTCTTAAGGCACCAGGATACAGGTTGTTTCTTGGTGTCCTTATGTCTCGTAAATAATAAGGTAGCTCATCGCTCCACTCTATGTTGTCTATGCAAAAAAGCCTCTGAACCTCTTCCACACCAGAATAAGTGTTCAGTATCCTATCAAGTTCTGAGGGCATGTCCATCTCCCTAAAAGCAAAATGTAAAAGGGCTCAGACACGTATCCTTGCC
>QIGD01000185.1 GCA_003229935.1 Methanobacteriota archaeon
TTATATAGAGCTCTTCTTACTGTATTCAGCCTTAAACCTGTTTCTTCTGAAATCTCTTCATCTGTAGCTTTCTTTTCCATCAGAGCATAGACTACATCTATACTCTCCTCATCCAGAATCTCTATTAACAGATCCTTTACCTCTGGATCACTGAGAAGTGATTTTATATTATCCAAGCGGTCATCCTCCAGTTTAAATTATGAACTTAAGAGAATATAAATTTTTGTTAACTATAATATCTTATAAGGTTAACCAGAATAACTCTATTTTGACCAGGTGATTCAATGCAGAGAGCACTGGATATACTTAAAAGAGATGCAAATGGATTTCTTGAACTTCCGAGGGTTCAACTTGAACCAAAGTTAACATTCTCAAAAAATATCTTCATACCTGTAACAAATGCATGCAGAAACTCTTGCTCCTACTGCAGCTTCAGACTGGGAAAAACATATCTTCTGAGCAGAAGCAGAGTAACGAAGATGCTGGAAAAGGGAAGAAAGTATGGATGTAAGGAAGCACTGTTTACTCTTGGGGAAAGGCCTGAGAGCAATAAAGATGTGAGTAAAAAGCTGAAGAAATGGGGTTACTCCAATATTTCCGAGTATCTCTATGAACTATGTGAAATTTCTCTCAGCATGAAACTCCTTCCACATACCAACCCGGGCTCTGCAGATTATGAAGAACTGAAGATGCTCAAAGAGGTAAATGCCAGTATGGGTACCATGCTTGAAAATGCAAGCCCGAGACTTTCTGAACAGGATATGCCACATGAAAATAGCCCGGGAAAGCATCCTGAAGAGAGAATTAAAGTTCTTGAAGCTGCTGGAAAACTTAAAATACCCTTTACCACAGGCATTCTGGTTGGAATTGGAGAAACTTCCGAGGAAATTGCATTATCACTTGAGGTTATCGAAGGATTAAATAGGAAATACAAACATATCCAAGAGGTTATTGTTCAGAACTTCAAGCCAAAGAAGGGAACCCCCATGGAAGATTATAAAGAGCCAGATATTTTTAAAATGATTAAGGTTGTTCGTGCTGCAAGAGAAGTTCTGACATCTCCTGTTCAGGTTCCACCAAATCTTAATATCCACACCTATCCCATCTTTGTGCTTTATGGCGCCTCTGACTTTGGAGGAGTTTCACCAGTTACAAAGGATTATATAAATCCTGAAGCAGCCTGGCCAGATCTGGAGGAGCTTTTTAAAGCTTCTGAAAGGCTTGAACTCGAACTTAGAGAGAGGCTTCCAGTATATCCCAAATATATAAAAGAAAGGTGGTACTCAGATAGAGTTGGTGAAGTGATAAATCTTTATGCTGATGACGAAGGTATGGTAACTGGTCAATCACCCCCGCTAAAGCAAGGAAGCTTGTTCCGTGAGGGATAAGAGTAATAGATTGATATAGGAGGCATAGGAATATGCAGAAGTTATTGGTAGAGTTAAAGAACACACAAGGGGCTCCTCCTCAAGTCCCCTGCTATTGCTATATAAGTGTGGCATTTAACAGAGAGGAAACTCTCAGTGTGCTAGTACTGGCCAATAACAACTCCGAAGAGGAATTACACTCTGGCAAGAGTAGACAGGACTTGCGAGTCCCTGTCATAAATATGCATATGAAACCGTGTTTACCTGATAGTGCGAGAAACAGTGAGAAGGTTGAGCTTCCTGCTGGTTCGGATTGGATTAAAATTATAATTTTTAAAGAGGTGAAAAGGGCAATTCCTCCATCCATTGAAATGGTTGGTCTCCTTGCCCAACTATTATGAATAAATCGCTGGAGATTGACGAAATCCTTAAAAAAGCTCTTGAAGGTATAAGGTTAAGCAAAGAGGATGCCCTTGCTCTGCTCAGCCTCACACCTGAGAAAGTTTTCGATGCAGGAAAAGTTGCTGATAGAATAAGGGAAAGAAAAACAGGAAATTATGCCACTTATGTAGTTAACAGAAATATTAATTTCACAAATATATGCGTTGGGAGCTGTGCCTTCTGTGCTTTCAGAAGAGATAAAAATAGCAACGATGCCTACTTCTACACTGTTGAGAAGATTGTTGAAAAGGCAAAGGCTGCAGAAGCCCTTGGCGCTACTGAGGTGTGCATTCAGGGAGGTTTGCACCCAAGACTGAAGATTGATTATTATGGTGATATACTCAAGAATATAAAAGCAAAAACCAGTCTCCATATCCATGCTTTTTCTCCAATGGAAGTTTTATATGCCTCCAATAACAGCGGGCTTGATATTAAAGAAGGCCTCAGATATCTTAAGGATAGGGGTTTGGATTCCATGCCAGGTACAGCCGCAGAAGTTCTGGTGGATGAGATTAGAGAAGAGATATGTCCATCAAAACTGTCCACAAAGGAATGGATTGATATTATAAAAACCGCTCATTCTCTAGGTATTCCAAGCACTGCAACATTACTTTACGGACATATTGAGGAAAATAAAGATATTGTTGAGCATCTTAACATAATAAGAGACATTCAAGATGAAACAGGTGGATTTACTGAATTTGTGCCCCTCTCATTCATACACTTCAAGACCGATGCCTTCATAAAGAATAATAGCAGGGCAGGGGCAACCGGCTTTGATGAATTAAAAATGTATATAACTTCCCGTCTGTTCCTTGACAATTTTGATAATCTGCAGGTTTCCTGGGTCAAGCTTGGCAAGAAGCTCTCCCAGCTTATGCTGCGCTTCGGAGCTAATGACCTTGGCGGCACACTTATGGAAGAGAATATATCAAAAAGTGCAGGGGCTGAGTATGAAATGTTATCAGAAAAGGAGATTGAAAGGTTAATTATCGATGCAGGTCTGGAGCCCAAGCAGAGGGATACCCTTTATAATATTATCAGATAATTTCATTATTGTCAATCACCCACGACTAAAGTCGTGGGCTTGTCTCGTGAGAGGCAAGGGTAACAGGTTGATTAGGAGGCATTAAAATATGCAGCAGTTAT
>QIGD01000186.1 GCA_003229935.1 Methanobacteriota archaeon
GTATCAGTCTCTTTTCTTAACTTCTCGAGACCCATCTCAGCATTACTTCTTCTCCTCAAACCTTCCATGGCAAACGGAAAAGTTGAAATTGCTACTGTCAGAGCGCCAAGCTTCTGAGCAATGCTTGCTATAATAGGTGCAGAACCTGTGCCAGTGCCTCCACCAAGCCCACACGTTATAAACACAATGTCTGCATCCTCTATAACTTTTTTGACATCCTCCTCGCTCTCCTTGGCAGCCTCCTCGCCTATCTGCGGTATGGAGCCTGCTCCAAGCCCTCCTGTTAACTCCCTACCTATTAACAGTTTTCTATCTGATGTGGTATATAGTAAATCCTGAGCATCCGTATTAACAGCTACTGTGTCAGCACCTTCTATTCCGACTTCCATTAGCCTGCTTATAGTATTGCTTCCCGCACCTCCTGTACCTACCACAACTATTCTAGCCTTCGTCCTTGCCAGAATTTCTTCCAGTTCTCTGTCAACCTCATTTCTCTCTGGAGATGTAACAGATAAACGTTTGGGATTTTCATAACCTATATCGGCATTTTTCAAAGCTTCCCTGATGATGGTATCCAAAGTCATGCCTCCTTTCTATATTGTTTTCACTTTCATGAATATTTAAACGTTTTGCCTTAACCATGTGAGCCACTTCCAGGAAACCCTGACCCTTTTAACTCTATTTGATGTAACCATTTCTGGATTTATAGTTTTTCCATATACTTCTATACTTTTACCGCCTGCAAGAATTGAGAAATCGGGGCCTGGCTTAACTCCAAGAGCTTTTGCTTTCTCAGGGCTGAAGGCTGAACTCCCAAGCAGAAGCTCTTCCCCTTCCACTTCAACCACATACCTTCTCTTTAAATCTTCCAGAGCTGCCTGCATCAATTCCTTCTCCGAAATTTCTTCTGAAAATGCTTTTTTAGCCTCTCCTGTTTCATCCCTCTCCATTTCAAGCTTCTTTTTTAGTTTTTTTATCAGCCTTCCACCCACTTTCTCGGCCTCAGAGAAGAGCTTCATGTCTATATCAAGCTCCCTGCTATCTCCACCACTCATAAGCCTGCCCTTTTTCACAGGCATGGAAAGCCTTGAACAATAATCAAGAATCTTTATGCCCTTCCAGTCAAGATAGACAAATTCTGCCCTGCTCTTCTTAACCGCCTGTCTAAAAACTTCAAATTTTAGAGCATCAATTGCATAACCCGGAATTATATGTCCCATAGCATAGGATGTATTAAAAACAAGCTCAGTATGCCTTGGAGCGTAGTGGTTTCCACCGGCACCAAGGCAGGCTGGAAAGTCTTCTCTGTTCTCAGCAGCTTTAACTGCAGCAGTTGCCACAGCTTCCACAGCCTCGGTGTGATTCCACTCCTTCTCTGTGGAACCCACCTCAACAAAGAGAACAGGTTTCTTTAAGGAAGTGGGACCATGATGGGTAGCCTCAAGTGAAACCTTATAATCCAGCCCGAGCATGTCCCTCTGCCTTCTCAGCTCGAGAAGAGCAACTTTCATTGCACAGGGATGAGCAATTGCAAGCTCTTCAGGTTTACCTCCTATTCTTGCTTCAGAGGTGAGATTACCTGGCGCATGCACAGTTAAAGTTTTTATTCCGCTCTCACTTCTGTGTCTGGTTGCAAATACATAGTCATAGTATTCTGGCGAGAAGTACTCATCAAGATGCTCGGCTTCAACCTGCCCCCTCTCAGTTGATATTGCAGTTATATCACCTTTTCTTAAAACAGGCATTCCCTCAAAGCTTCCTTCTTCCTTAAATCCCAGTTTACCGAGTGCACTGAAGATATTCCTCCCTGCCATATCCTTCCGGGATGTAACTATAAGCCTCGAAACCATTAAATCACCTCTTCCTGCTCTTTAAGAATTGTTGAAACAACATCAAACTCCTGCATTTAGCTATTACAAATGGTTTACATTTGTACTAATATTAAAACACACCCACTGGCTTATGTTAATAATGCCTCAAAAATTGTGATAAAGAAACTCTACAATGAAGCTGCCTGCTTAATTGAGGATTCGCTGGTAATAGCTGACCTTCATATTGGAATAGAAAGGGAATTTTCTGCCAGAGGTATCTCTCTTCCTCCCTCTGTCAGAGAAATTAAAAGAAAAATTCTTGATCTTCTTGAAATCTCGGGTGCCTCAAGGCTCATCATACTTGGAGACCTTAAGCACAATATTCCAAAGGCAAACTGGGATGAATACAGGCATGTTTCCGAGCTTATTGAGGAAGTGAGTAAAAAAGCTGAAGTTGTGCTTGTTAAAGGCAACCACGACTCTCTTGTAGAACATATCGTTCCAGAACTGAAGATTGTGAAAAGGCTGGATATAGGCGAGGTTACTCTCAGCCACGGACATATAACACTGTGTGAAACAGGAAAGTATGTTTTAATAGCTCATAGTCATCCCGCCATATTATTCAGAGACTCTCTCGGTGCAAGCAGAGAAAAAGCATGGATTGAAGCGGGGTTCACAGAGAAGGGTAAAAACCTCTTTGAAGGAACTTCAAATCTTGTTGTAATGCCTGCCTTCAGCCCCCTGATATCCGGTATAGCCTTCAATTCAGACGAAACTCCTCTCGGCCCTTTATTCAATCATGGACTTGTGGATATTGAAAATGCAGGGGCTTATCTTCTGGATAGCACCTACCTTGGGAGAATTAAAGACCTGAGATAATCTTAATGGAAACTGCCAAGCAGGAAGGCTACCAATCCAAAAAGCATTCCAATCTTTATTTCCTTCTGAATTTTTTTTGCATAACCCTCCCTGAGTCCCAGAAGTTCAAAAACTACAGCTAAAAAAATCATATCCGTTAAAACCACAGCGGGAATATAGTAAATACCAAGAAGCCCTGTGATGTAGGGGATAGGACTTATGGCAACGGCTGAGATTAAAAATATAGATGCAACTAAGGAAGACTTTCTTATTCCAATCTTAGATGGCAGAGTTTTTGCATATTTTGAATCTCCTTTGATATCCTCAATATCCTTAATAATCTCCCTGCTGATGTTTGCTAGACCTGCTAGGGCAGCCAGAACCAAAGTTGACTCAGGTTTTCCTGAAACAATTCCACCATATATGAAGGGAGAAGCAACGAGGTAACTGACAGTTATATTCTTGAGAAGACCACCTCTATTCTTAATCCTCCAGGCATAGAGGTAGAGTATGATAGAGTTGAATACTGCCATAGCAAGGGCTGCCTCTCCCAGAGGTATTGCCAGAATATTGCCAGATATTAGAAGCACAATAGCATATATATGGGCATTTTCAAGGCTTATTCTTCCACTAGGAATAGGGCGTGAAGGCCTGTTTATTCTGTCAATTTCGTAGTCAACGTAATCGTTTATAACATTCCCGAAGCCGCATATTAAGAAGGCTACAATAAAAGCCAGAGGAACTATGAGAAGTATTTTACTGAAATACAGAGTTGCTCCAGAAATCTGTATTCCAATGCCTACAGCAAAAGCCGCCATTATACAGTTTACAGGCCTGAGAATCTCAATATAAGCTTTCATCTTCTTCAACTTTTACCCATGTTAATAAAAATTTATGCCTAAAAGAGTGCCTGAAGACAGCCCCGTAGTGTAGAGGTCAATCATGCGGGACTCTGGATCCTGCGACGGCGGTTCGAATCCGCCCGGGGCTATAATCTTAACCTCCAGATAATCTGTCAATATAGCTGGAGCTGGCTTTGATAAGTTTATTTTCAAGAAAATGGTCCCTGATATGCGATGCCTCTGAGGAGGTCATCTTTTTATATTCCCTTTCTGCCTCTTCTTTTGTAGCCTCCCTGTACTCTAGACCTGTAATAAAGAGCTTCTTAATTGCAAGACTTTCCTCACCACCCAGAAATTCTGCCAGAGTGGAATAATGCTCCCTTATGGTTGAAGCAAGAGCAATGGCTTCACCGCTGAGCTTCAATGCATCGCTTTTATCTTCTTTATTCAATCCCAGGCATTCTTCGCTGTATTCTCTGAACTTTATTCTGCCTCTGCCAAGGTCTATTGTGGCATAGTAAGGGTATAGTCTGCATGTCATTGGCCTTGCCTCATGGATAAAGCATGTACTGGCAAGAGGATTGAAGAATATACATCTGCCTGAATCCTGCAGAGTTTTTAGAACATAGTACTCGACAAAGAAGTTGCTGGAGTCAAAACTTCTTCCCACTGCAAAAAAGAAGTCCTGAATCTGGTTTGAGAGGTCTTTAAAAAATTCAGGGTTTCCTATGAATTCTGCCATACCTGCAAAGGTGGCATAGTCCCAGGCAAATTCTTCCATGCAATCAGAGCTTTTAGATGAAAGATGCTCCTGTATCTGCGATACTTCCTGATAGAAGAGTTTTATGCCTATACTCCTACTGTCTCCGAAGCAACATCTGCCACAGCGCCTGCACTTAAAACCGTTATCAATACTATCAAAGTTAAATGTCAGTTCTTTCACAATTCCCCTGTGCACATAATAACAAGAATAAAAGATTTTTTTAGGCAACATGGCTTCTACCT
>QIGD01000187.1 GCA_003229935.1 Methanobacteriota archaeon
TGGACCCTATACGCAAAGTTTTCTTCAATATGACGATAACAGGTGCATCTGTGGTTGTGGCACTACTTGTTGGGACTATTGAGTGGATAGAAGTGTTATCTTCCAAATTAAACTTGAGCGGCAGCTTTTTTAAATTTTTAGACGCTCTGGATTTTGCTGTTTTAGGTCTTATCGTTGTAAGTTTCATGCTTACCATATGGTTTTTGGCATATCTATATTATAGTAAAGTATTAAAGGGAAGGCCTGTAATTGAGTAGTTAGTATTTTTGTTATGACATTGGAGGAATATGTATGGAACTATCAGAAATTACTAAAAAGGTTCTGGCTGCAAAGAAAGAAAAGGGATTGAGTTTCTCAGACCTTGGCAAAGTTGTGGGGCTTGATGAAGTCTGGGTTGCTGCGGTTGTTTATCGTCAGGCCAGTGCTTCTGAAGATGAGGCAGATAAACTGGTATCCGCATTGGAGCTTGATTCTGATATTGCTGAAGCACTTACTGAATTTCCATTAAAAGGATTGGGTTCTCTAGTGCCAACTGACCCATTGGTTTATCGATTTTATGAAATAATGCAGGTGTATGGAATGCCCCTCAAGTCAATTATTCATGAAAAATTTGGTGATGGGATTATGAGTGCTATCGATTTTACTTTACATGTTGATAAAGAAGAAAATCCCAACGGAGACCGTGTGAAGATTACAATGTCAGGAAAGTTTTTACCTTATAAAAAATGGTAGATTATTCCAGGTTATATTCAAGGAAATCTCTCATATCCTCAATAGCACTCTTTCTATGGGAGACTATATTTTTAATTTCGGGTGCCTCGGCAAAGGTCTTTTCACTCCCCTTAGGAATAAAAATCGGGTCATAGCCAAAACCACCTCTTCCTCTGGCCTTTTCTGCTATTCTGCCTTCAACTTCTCCACTGAAAATCTTAATTTCTCCTTTCAGCTTAAGACAAACAATAGATTTAAAATAAGCCTTCCTGTTCTCCTCGCCTTTCATAAGTCTGAGAACCCCATTAAAACCAATAGTTTTGGATACATAGGCAGAATAAACCCCTGGAAAGCCCCCGAGAGCTTCAACAAATAAACCTGAGTCCTCTATGAAAATTCTGTCACCATCTATTTCCTTCATAGCTTCAATTGCAACCTCTTTAAGGGTATCACTCTGAATTTCTCTGTAGCTTTTATTTATAATCTTAATTTCAATACCTTTTAGAATCTCTCTTGCCTCATTAAATTTGTGTTCATTAGAGGTTATAAAATGAAGTTCAGCGTTCAGAGAAATACCTCCCTCTTCTCTCCATGAGCTTCAATCTTTCAATTACTTTGCTACCGGAAGGAAAACTTTCCAGATAGCCTCTAAAAAAAGCGTCAAAAATCTCTTCTTCATGCTCAAAGTGTGTAGAACGTACTGATTTCTTAAAAACAAGTATATCTGTACCTTTTGCCTCAATACTTTCATTGATCTCACCCAAGCCGAAATCGATAAGGTATATTCTCCCTTTTGAAAGAATCATGTTTGATGTGGTCAGATCGCCGTGAATAACATTCCCGCTGTGCATTTTACCGGCAAGATTTCCAACTTCATGGAAAATCTCCTTAATATTTTTCAGTTTTTCTACAATGTCCCTGAGCGTCTCACCCTCGATATATGAAATTCTGATTGTGAACTCTTCTGGAATTACATCTCTGACAAATGGTGTGGGTATCCCATGCTGTCTTGCAATAGAGAGAAGTCTTGCTTCCCGTTTTGTCCTTTTTTTTCTGAGTTTTAAATCAATCAGGGGTATTCTATAATTCTTTTTTATTCTCTTTTTGATAATCTCTCCTTCGTCAAGCATAATAACTGCCTCAGCCCCTCTTGCTATAAGTTTCACCGCCAGAGCACCTCAACCTCATCAGTGCGCCAGCGTTGCCTCACAAAGCTATCTTCAGGCTTCATTCTTTTTCCATGAGTATATTCGAGAATTCCAAGCCAGGCTATCATGGCACCATTATCACCAAGTAAATTTTCAGGCGTGGTAAAGAACCCTGAACCTCTCTCATCAGCCATGGAGTTTAACATTTCCTGAAGTCTTCTGTTAACTCCAACCCCACCTGCAATGAGAAGTTCTTCCTTGCCTGTATGCGCAAGAGCTCTCTCTGCAACTTCGACAAGCATTGAAAAAGAAACTTCCTGCAGGCTGTAACACACGTCCTCTACACTATAATTATTCAGAGCTCTTTTGGCAGCGGTTAATAAACCCGAGTATGATAAATCCATGCCTTTTACAGTATAGGGCAGTTCAATATAGTTTCCCTCCTTGGCAAGCTTCTCCACAACAGGGCCACCGGGATTACCGAGATTTGCTGTTCTGGCAAACTGATCAATAAGATTACCGAGAGCTATATCAAGAGTCTCGCCAAAAACCCTGTACCTTCCAGAGACAAAGGCAGTTATCTGTGTATTACCTCCTGAAACATAAACTGTCAGAGGGTCTCTGGCTTCTGTTTTGAGCCTTCCTATTTCTATATGAGCAACACAGTGATTGACTCCAACCAGAGGTAAAGAATATTTTAAAGCTAGAGTTCTTGCTGCCACTGCGGCTACTCTTAAACTTGGTCCAAGCCCCGGACCCTGAGAAAAAGATATCAGGTCAATGTCTTTAAAGGAGAGTTCTACCTTCTGGAGAGCCTCTTTAATCAGGTCTTTTATATTTTCTGCATGATGCTGGGCAGCCTCTCTGGGATGAATACCTGTGGTAAGAGGCTTGTACTTTGTAATATTTGTCAGGATTTCGCTTTTAATGTTAACGATTCCAATACCTAACTTCTCTGCTGTAGCTTCTATACCAAGACATTTCATTATCCTCTGGGCAAGGAAACCCACCTCTTTAGAGGTGGGAGGAATTGCCCTACCTCCATTTTAAAATTATAATAATGATTTTTAATCCAATC
>QIGD01000188.1 GCA_003229935.1 Methanobacteriota archaeon
TAAGAGAACTGTGTGGTGAAAGGGAGGTTATGTCAGGAGATATCGAAACAAAGACAGGACTTTCAAGGTCCACTGTTTCCCAGTATCTCGGCTATCTCAGAGATATTTTTAGGGAACATGACGTTCTGATTATTTCAGTAAGGCTGGATAAAAAGAGAAAATTCTGGTGGATAAAAGACCCTCGTTTTAGAGAGTATATCATGGAGAGTACTGCATGAAGGAATTAAGTAAAAAATATAATAAAATCGACACAGTCGCATTTTCTAGTTATAGGTTAATATTCCAATATGCCAGAGGAGAAACTACCCTGTCAGAAAAATGAGAGAAGGTTTTCTATTTTAAGTATTCCATCAGTTGAACTCTAACAGACATTATAATCTCAATCTCTTTACCTGTCATAATACTTCAGAATATGCATTCTATATGCAATAGCAGGGGTATCAATAAACATGTACCATATTGCTTTTAAGTTAGTTCAATTCACCTCCTCAATAACTCCTCCACCCACCTGTGGTACTCCTTTACACTTTCTTCACTGAAAGGCACAACCAGAGATATGTCCGGTATCTTTTTGAAATCATTGTCTAAGGAATAGATAACAGGTGCTTTAAAGCTTCTTGCCATAGCAACAAGGTAGCCATCCCAGGATTCAATGTTGTGTGCCATTGCAATATTCACCGCTTCTTTAACAGCTTCTATAGATATGTCCTCCACAAAGGCTGGCGAGTCAAGACTCAGGAATTCCTCTATCTCCTTTGCTATTAAATCCCTGGAGCAACTGAGGTAGCGGGTTGCTATGTGGTATGCTCCCAGAAGGGTTGAAGTTGGTATGGCAGCAGACTTGTTTCCCGAGAGAACCTCACCCAGAAAGTCTATGCCACTTTCCCTGAGGGGATTCTCAAAGAGGGAAACCAGCACTATGTTAACATCCACTACACCTGTATACCTAACTTTTTCCTGACCCAATTTTCGCTCATCCATTTTGATTCCCCGGATTTAAATTGCTGTGCCTTTACTTCCATTCCTTTTAATTTTTCCTTCCATTGCTCCACCTTACCCTCAAGGTCTCCTCCAACTTCGACGTAAATCCTGCTGTTCTTTTTCTTAAGTACTATACTTCCACCATTCTTTATGCCCAGTTCTCTTCTGAATTCCACAGGGAGAACAACCCTGCCCTGCCTGTCCACTTTCAGAACATATTCCATTTTTATCACCATTGAATGTTTATTGCTGTCGTCTCAATGCGCTTATAAATTCCACCCTTCACCAGCATCAGAGCAAGAAGCCCTTCCACCATTTAATACTCTTCCAAATCTTCGCTTTCCTTTCCATATTGACCCTCTCTATAGTATTACTGTTGATATAGTATTACTGCTGAGGATTTTAGAATTATTATTAATGTTTCACATTAATGTCTCATAAAGCATTTAACTGTTTTTATTCATGCCTTTTCCTGATATGACAAACATAGCAGAAGACCAACGACTTTATTCGTTGGATGAATGTGTTACTAATTGAGTAATGAATCTTAAATTTAAATATAATGATAAAAACAATGATAAAATTTATATAATGATAAAAAAAATAGTAATATTATGAAGAAAGGAGGTGTAATGCTAAAAAGTTATAAATATCGTTTGTATCCAAGCAATAATCAAAGAGTAAAATTAGAGGCGACTCTGGATACATGCAGGCATTTGTATAATAATGCTCTTGGTAGCAGAAAACTACAGGCAGAACTCTATAGACTACCTATACCAAAACAATGGATTACAGGCAAAAAGTCAAATATCACTGGAATTTTAGATAGTGCCAACTTAAGCAAATATTATTTTCTTTATTTTCTTCATTTTTTCAGGGCTATGAGAAAAATATCTTTTCAAGTGTTCATCTATCCCTTTTTTAGATCCATACTGTCTAGCTTTGAAAAGTTCAATATACGCTTGCTCTCTTGAAACTTCTTGTAAATCTTCAGTAGATCGGTCTCCTATGAACTTGGGTTTACCTAAAAGTTTTATTAATTCACCACCTGCATCTTCATCATTTATTTCTCCTTTTCTTAAGCGTTCTTCAATTTCAATCTCAGCGGCAAGTTCCCGTCTTTTTAAAGTTGAATTTTCTAATGGTTGCAATTCATCTACATCCCCATAAATATCTTCAAATAGAAGTCTAAAGAACACTAAAATCGAGGTTGATAGTTCTTTCTTTTTTAATCGACTACCAGTTAAAAAGTCATCCACGAACCTCCCCAAGTGAATATATCTACCGTAACTTTCTACGATTATTTTATAGAAATCATAAGTATCAATGTGGGAAATATCGTCCTTCGAAAAGCCTATATCCCAACTGTCTTTTTGGCTCTCTTTATACTCAAAAAAAAGTTTTAAGGCAAAGTCAATTTCTCTAAAATACTCGCTTGAATGTGCTTTTTTTGTTAGAGAATATAATTTAACTCGTCTATCTTTGGGAACCCGAAATTTTATTTTCCCTTGGTGTTCGAGGCTTAACAACATATCTGATAGGTAGCTTGGATTTTTTGTGATTCCTTCCTCCATTAAGTCTGTAAATCTTTTTTCACAATACCGTAGCGAACCTAATATTTTATTCTCTGTTAAATCTCTAAGAATCATAATAGTTACTATCATAATGATAGTATTTAAATATTATCTTAAACAAATATATCTTCTATCAACAGAAGGAGATGATAAAATAGCAAAGAGTGGACGAAGCCCAAATGATCAAAGGTCTGATGTAAAAAATCCAAACAACTCGGATTACAAGGACGATCATGACAATAAGTCAGACCAAGATAACCCAAACAATCCAGCATAAGGGGATTAATCCCCTTTTCTGTTTTTTTAATTTTCAAAGGTTTTAGATAACACACGTGAGAAAGTGATAGTATAGACGAGAGAAGCTACCTCCAAGCTTTCTTCTAAAGTTGTAGAAGTTGTGGCCATGAGAAAAGAAGGCTCAAGGGTTACGCTTTCCATTCAGCAACATAAAGAGCTAAAACCAGGATTGTTGAGAAAATATATAAGGGATGCTGGGCTGACAGTGGAAGAGTTTATTGAATTATTATAAGCCTTATTAAAGTTTCTGGAGAAGAACTTTATCCACTCATCTAAAAGAGATAACCTGCGAACTGCTCAGGGTAATATCCACTATTCTTTTTCCAACCTCTTCTCTATGGCATGGCATTGATTTATTCCTCTCCTTGCTCTTAGCATGTCTTTGATGACTAAAGAACCCTGTTTTTTTTGTAAATATACGCTTTCACAGGTGCATACAGGCGTTATTCTGAGAGGATATCAGGGAAATACTACAACAGGGAAGGGCATGTTCTGCTTATTACTCCATCTAGATAGTATGATAAAGCTCGCCTCTGAGGTAAAGCATGGGTTATAGAGAAACAGGAAGTTGGTGGAAGATTTAATTGTTGAGAATAAACACTTACGAGGGAGATTAGGAAAATTAGAGGCAGAAATGAAAACTATGAAAATGCTGAAGCAGATGGTGGCAAAGTTGACACATGTTACAATTTGACAAGCAAGAAAGCTCACACCCTTCAGGGTTGAGCTGAATTGCATTAGAAATACTTCCTAAGAAAAAGCTTTATATGTTACAAAAATAAGAGGTATAAAGCGGAGTAGAAAATTCTATATATTGAGGTGAATTTTCATGGCTAAAGATGCTATGGTATGGTTTGATTTGAAAGTTGGGAGTAGCGAAGCGAGGGGTGTGGACGTTTCCAAATTTATCATGGAGGACGGCACCGTGGATTGGGAGGCTTGGATTAGAGACATATCCAAGAGGGGACGGAAGCTGGCAAGAGAATCTGCAGGGTGGCAGGAAGAAGCCCTTAAAAGGGCAAGGATACGTGTCTGAGCCCTTTTACATTTTGCTTTTAGGGAGATGGACATGCCCTCAGAACTTGATAGGATACTGAACACTTATTCT
>QIGD01000189.1 GCA_003229935.1 Methanobacteriota archaeon
TACGGGGAATAAGCTAAATTTAGCCTTTATTGTCTAAAATAAACTGTCTTTATATTACTGAGAGTAATTGTCGGACAGCCTCTTTAGTCGTGGGAGTATGTCAGTTTCAAGTTCCACGGCTTTCAAATATTTTATGAATTTCCTGACTTTCCTTGGAAAATTATACCCGAAAATATTAGCCCTGAAGGGGCCTCGAACCCCCAACCTTCCGCTTACGAGGCGGACGCTCTGCCAGTTGAGCTATCAGGGCGTTTAAAAGTTAGCTACTTAGAGGATAGTATAACTCCACATCTTTATACTTTATTATCAGTATTTCGATATTTACTGGTTTTGTATACTTTCACCTGACCTTTCCGAAATCTCTTCTAACTTTCATATATAAATATTGCTGGGCATAGCCCTCATAGGGGTGCCACTCTTTTCTGGCAAAGGCTCTTACCTTCTTATCTCCCTCAATTTTGAAGTACCTCTTCATGGCTCTTGCTATCCACACGTCCACAGGAAAGGCTTCAAGCTTGCCGAGACTGAATAGGAGAATACAGTCAGCAACTTTGGGCCCAACCCCTGGCAATTTTATTAGTTTTTCTCTGGCTTCATAATAGCCAAGCTTCTCTATTCCCTCAAAAAAACCTCCAGTAATAAGCCTTGATGTTTCTCTGATATACCTTTCTCTGAAGCCCAGTTTAACATAGCTCAAATCCTGAGAATAAAGCTCCAGAGGTATATTACCGTCCTTTCCCAGGAGGCACTGTACGTTCTTCTTGATTCTTGGAATATTGCTATTTATTGAGCAGATGAAACTTGCTGTTGTCTCCCAGGGGTCGTTTCTGGTTATCCTCAGACCCTCAAACTCCTTAATTGCTTTTTTCATCTTCATATCAGAACCTATGACCTCGTAAATCTCCCGAAGATTATCATCCAGCCTAAGAAACTCTTTCAAATAGTTATGTGAAAGTCTCTTTGACTTTATTTCCTCTCCCTCCTGCCATAGAGTAACCTCTCTGCCATTTAGAAGTCTGGTGTATTTGTTTTTATTTTTTATCCATAAAAACTCTGGTGGCTGGCCGCTTTCCATGGTGAGCCTCAAGTCTATCATATGAAGAATTTAAATACTCCTGAATATTTATATCTATCATGGTTGCAGTAAAGGAAATTGAGCTTGAAGGTCATATAATTGATTCTCTGGTTCTTCCCAAGGCATTTGATGTAATTATGGATGCCGGTGGAGACTTCGATGTTCTTGAGTTTCAGATTGGAAAGCACAAGAGTGACATAAGCCATGCCAGAATTCTTATTAAGGCAGATTCGAGGGAACAGCTTGATTACATTCTGAGTGAACTTCTAAAAATAGGTGCCAAGATTCCCGAGGTTGTGGAGGTAAAGCTCAGGCTTGCTCCCAAAAACAGAACTCTGCCTGAGGGTTTCTACTCCACAACCAACCATCCCACATATGTTCTGATATCAGGAGAATGGGTGGGGGTGGAGAATATAGAGATGGATGTGGCTATAGTTGTTGATACTGAAAATAAGAGTGCTTTGGGCAAGCCTATAAGTGATATAAAGAAGGGTGACCTTGTTGTAGTCGGAAACAGGGGAATAAGAGTTGAACCTCCTGAGCGACCAAGAAGCTATTCTATGTTCGAGTTCATGAAGAGCAGTGTGAGTTCAGAAAAGCCTGTTGAGATTTTAATAAAAAATATTGCAGAAACCATAAAGGATGTAAAAAGGGAGGGAAAGAAAATTCTTGTTGTGGCTGGACCTGCTGTTGTACATACTAGTGCTGCCAAAGCTCTTGCTTCTCTCATTAAAGCTGGCTATGTTGATGTCTTCTTCGCAGGTAATGCTGTTGCTGTTCATGACATAGAGAGCCAGCTCTTTGGCACTTCCCTTGGAATAAATCTTAAAACAGGAAAACAGGAAGAAGGAGGCCACAGGCACCATCTCTATGCTATCAATGAAGTTATGCAGGCAGGGAGTATTGAGAATCTCGTCAGGCAGGGAAAACTCCGAGCTGGAATAATGAATGAGATAATAAAGAATAATATTCCATTTGTTCTGGCTGGAAGTATTCGTGATGATGGTCCATTGCCAGAGGTTATAACGGATGTTATTGAAGCACAGAAAGCCATGAGGATTAAGCTTGAAGGTGTTGGACTTGTGCTGATGCTCAGCTCAATGCTTCACAGTATTGCAGTGGGTAATATATTGCCCAGCTGGGTGAAAACCATCTGTGTGGATATAAACCCCGCTACAGTTACAAAGCTCACTGACAGGGGTACTGCCCAAGCTCTGGGTGTGGTTACTGATGTGGGAACTTTCCTACCTGCTTTGAGAAAGGAGATTCTTGGATAAATTAATCGTCTTCTTTCAATCTATCCCAGATATATTCGATTCTCCTGGCAACTCCTGTAGGTACAATCTCATTGCTGTCAGCCAGGACATTTGATATCTCATTGGCAAGAAGAAAAACAGCCTTCTTATGTTCATTCTTTGTCTTGTAAATATGATGGGGGCTTATGGTGAGGTTAAGATAATCTGAGAACTTTTCTCTGGGTATGCCATTATCTACAAGAAATTTCATAAGATTGACAAGAAGCTGGTGAAGTTGAATTATCTCACTCTTGTACATCTTAAATATATTTACCTGTAAGGTTAAAAATATTGTCTTTGTATACTATAAATGTAGGTTGTGTGAACTACCCACGACTAAAGTCGTGGGCTTCCCGAGTCATAGGTGTACCTTGTGCTAGACCTCGAACAGGCATCAAATCGGTGTATCCCAACCCTATTTTTATCAATCCCCTGTGTAATATATTTATGGCAGCATTAAC
>QIGD01000190.1 GCA_003229935.1 Methanobacteriota archaeon
AGGTCTGATTGCCCTACTTTGCTTGTAAACGGTAAGTAATATGTATACCACTCACCTTTTCCTGAGAATGGATTATATATTACTGAAGCTGTGGCCGTGGCACTTTTACCGTCTTTATCTGTTGTGCGAACTGTTATTATATTCTTACCAGCAATCAGATTGACGTTTCTTGCACTCCACACAGTTGTACCTGTTGCTGTCTGCCAGATTTCATTATTAACTTTATACTGTACATTTCTGATAATCCCCTTCGACCATGCCCTGCCTGTGATAGTGATTGGACTTGTCAGAGTAGTCACATTGTTTCCAGGGTATAGGATAGATACAGAAACCCCGGATGCAGGAGTTTGTGCTGTTTTATAAATTCCTTGTGGTGCAGTTCCGCCTGACTCAATAGCCACAGGCACCTGGATTGTTATGTCATTTTTCTGAACAATCATATAGCCTGGAACAGCTGTGTTTGCATATACAGCAGGGTTTATTATGAGGGCAAGTGCCAGCGCGAAAAACACTGGTAGTATCAATTTTACGTTATTCATATAATCTAACTGTAACAGTCGTATAAAAGGAGGATGGCTTTTTCTCTAACACGTTCAGGAAAGCCATTGAAGAGGAGGGAGTATTTTATTGAGTTTGTTGATATCACGTGTTGCGATGGATACAGCCATATTCACATTTTTCAAAATTTCTTCTATATTCTTTTTGTTTTGCAATATATCATCATACACATTCGCAAGTTGATATATAAGAACTTCAGCGTCATCATAACTGGGAGTACCTTTTGATCTCAGTATGAGATAATAAAAATTATACAGATATGCAGATAAGAAAGACCCCCTGGCAGATACCACATAATTGTTATCAATACCTCTCTTTTGTATGTAATCTTTTATTACCAGATTTTCTATACTTTCTTTAATTTTTATATCTGTACTACCACAGGCTTTGATAATCTCTTCTTCAGATAGAGCAGAGCTCCGGAGTTGATACACAATCATCAAGTCGGTAGAGGATAGTGAGGCAACCTCTTTACATATATCTCTTACAGTGATAAAGCTTGTATTGTTTTCAAGTTCCTCTATTTTCACTTCTCTGATTGCCTCTTTGACCTTCTTTGCCTTACCCTTTTCAACTTTTTCAAGAACTTTTTTCTGTATCTCTTCCGGCTGTTTCACTATGATTTTCGCCTCAGGAATGGATATCTTTCCCTTTGTAACTTTCTCAGCAATTTCAGGTGATTTCTGCTTTATGTTTTTTGCATCTGAAACATATTGTCTGTTAGTACCTGTAATTTTAGCAGCCTGAGCCGTGGATGTGTTTGCATTTTTATCAAGAGGGTACTCAAATTTTTGAGTACCCTCTTCCTCCTTTTTAGGGTGTTTTTCGCCATATAGCCTTCCTGCCAGTCTCTCTCTTTCCTTAGCTTCCTCTTCAAGAAAAGGCAGCATGTTCACAGATACCATGGCTTTCTGCGAATTTGATAAATGCCTGCGATAAAGATTTACAGAAGCCACAAACTCAACGAGAGACCCCTGCCCATCCCACTCTCTGAACTGTGGTTCTACTCCAGCCTTTGTGCAGGCCAGATATCTATTCCTACCATCGATGATTTCATTTTTCCATGTCCATATAGGCTCCCTGAGACCATGTTTTTTAATATCTTCCACAAGGTCGTTGAATTCTTCTTCAGCCATCATTGGAAAGATATTTGTGATTGGGTGAAACTTCATTTTTATACCATTAGACATTTTTATTATCCCCCGTAAAGAAGTTCAGCCCATTGGTTGTTATCATCCAGTAGGCTTTTTTTTGCCTCACTGCCACCCGTACTAATCTGAGATTCTCCAGTTTGTGTAATTGCCTTCTGGTTTCTCTATCTAGATCTTGGTCGGATAACTCAGAGTTTACCATATTATTTAGAATTGCAATTCCTGTCCCTCCTACAAGCCTGTCTACAGGAAGTGAGACCTTTAAATTATATTTATTTTGAGCTTTTCTGATGGTGTATTTAGCTAAACACGTCGGGCAGACACCAGAAAAGTCTCCTTCTGAACGTGCATGTATTTCCAGCCCGGGTGCGCTATAACAAAGAGGACAGAAAATATTAGTGTCAAATACTTCACCTGTCAATTTACACCCTCCTTTAAATAAGATTATGTCCTTTAGGGTATTGCAAAGATTTTTCCATGTCGGCAAGTAATTGATACTTACTCTTTCCTTCGTTTATTTTTTTCATTCTACAACCCTCACCCTTCTCTCTAACACACGTCTGGCAGCATCTTTAAAGAACTCAGACCTGCTACTGTAATACTCCTTCTCTATGAGAATGTCTGTTTTCTCAACCAGTTTCTTAAGTACTGTTATTGTTAGATTATATCCTTTCAATTTTATCACCTCATCACCTGAGAAAATAATGGAAGTATATAAACCCCCCACGATTTTTATAGGGGATTTACGGAAACTTTTATAAGTTGCTGTGTAAAAACTAATATAAGGGAATTACTCACATTCAGGGTGAAGGTGAACATGAACGGGTTTTTTTTTTAATATGATAAAAAGAAGAGGGCTTTACCTCTCTTGTGTAACACCTCTTTGGAGCTTGCAGAATCAAAGATGTGTTGAAGTGAAATGAGCATCTCGATAAAGTATACCAGCTTGATCTCGTCGAGGATATCCCCTATTTTCATCTCCTTTATAACAGTCTTAAAATTCTTACCGGTCACCTTTGCAATAATGACAATAGTCCATGCGAGAAAGGAGAGTTGCATGAACCGCTCGATGGCCTTTTTATTCATCATCTGGTATTCCTTGAAGCCAAACT
>QIGD01000191.1 GCA_003229935.1 Methanobacteriota archaeon
GACTAAGAAAGATTGACCAAACTTCTAATTAGTCTATACAACAAAGCAATTTGAATAAGAGAAGATACCGGGACTGAGAGTGCAAAAATGAATTAAGGTTAAACTTATATACTCAGAAAGTCAGGTGATACATGGAAAAACTTAAGAGAGAGAAGGTTCTCTTCTTTTTAAGGTAGGAAGGTAAGATGGGGAAGCCTGCAGTATTTATCATGTATTTTTCTGAGATTGAAATTCATAGAAAAAAAGGACGAGGAACAGTTCTGGTAAAAGAAAGGTAGAGGGTCATATGACACTATTTTAGGATAAATTAAATTAGGCATAAAGAATATAAAAGCCCTAGCTATTCCTTCTCTGATTTCCTCATTACAAAACAAATCTTGTGGTCATGAATTTGAAACAGATAAACCCCGATATCTCCTTATATTCTAGGGCTTCCACACATTAAGGAAGTCAACACGTTCAAAATCTCTATCGTTAGTAGCGATGTCTGTGATGTTATTCACTTTGCAGCAGGCTGAATGAAGGGCATCGGAAAACAAGAGCCCATACTTCCGTGAGATATCCAAGGCTTTCTCCAGAACATCAGAAGTATCCAGTATTTTTAACCCGTAGTCTTTGAGGACTTCCTCACTTGCCTTAAAAGGTCTGTTTAAGCTTTTAATGAAAGCCGGATTGCTCTTCAGAAATTTTACAGCTTTCTGAGAGGTTAGCTTCTTTTTAGAATAAACCTCGAAAATCACGAGTTTATGGAAAAATTCATCAAGCACAATGGAATTAATATACCCTTCAACTTCGCCATACTTAACCCTGCCAAGGAAATCCTCGCACGTTTTGGTATAATGGGTGTTTGTAAAAGCATATATCAGGATACTTGTATCTACGAAGACCGAGCCTTTAACCAAGCGCTCCAGCTCCATCAGACCAGCTCTTCCAAATCCTTTTCCGCAATCTTCAGAACTATGTCCTCTTGAACATCTATTTTGGTTTTAACAATTGGCCCTTCCTTCAACTTAACCAGTATCTCTTTTTCGCCGGTTTTTAAAGGTCTGTCAAGGATGAGTGTTTTCTTATCAATGATTCTGCCGTACACCTCTACAGGCATTCCTATCACCTGTTATATGATTACCATTTAACCTTAAAAAAGTATACTGCCCTGTTTTTAGTTTCAGCAACATTGAAGATGCGTCCCAATACGAGGTGCGGAGAGGACAATTGTTAGAGTCAAAGCGCTTTGTAAACAGTGCATCAGGCTTCCGCACCAATCTGTGAGCTGGCAGCGTGAGATGGTAATCCTCAGAGACCCTATGAAAGTGAAGGTAGGAGTGCTTCACTGCCCTGACCATCCAGATATATCTATCTACCCAAAACTCATGGAGGGATTAACGAATGGATAATGGCACTCAGCTAATCCAAAAGAGGATTGACGCTATAGCAGAGAAGGGAATGTAGTGTTAAAGAGGGGCAAACTCAGGCCAGAAGGGAAAAATTGCCGAGGCAAAGCTAGAGGCGAAGGCATAACTCCAGAGATATAAGCAAGTCTCTAAGACCACAAGGACTTTACTCTACTATTCTGCAGAAATGCGAGCCTTTGCTGTGGTAGTGGAAGGAAAGAACTTTACTTTACACTGTGTGAAAAATCCTTGTGGTCTCTTGGCCTATCTTTCTGGTAAAAATGGATAAAAACTGTTTTTCAAATCCTTAAATTAGAGTTGTCTTACCTTTACACATATAAACCATTAAAAAAGGTATATCTTTCCTAATATTCAGTTTTTGCGGTTTAGTGTCCTATAAAATCTATTTTAGATTAAATTCTATATGTACTTTTATATGGCAATGGTAGTTTAATATTAAAAATGGTGATTCAAAGGTGATTTAATAGGAATTTTAGTGAGAATTTAGAAGGACCCTAAAGCCACAATAAGAATATCAAGAAATTCATAGAGGTGATGTATAACGAAAAAAGGATACATTCGTCCATCGGGTATTTAACGCCTGAGGAGTTTGAAATTTGGATGATTTTAAATAGAATGACAACAAAAGTTGCTTAACTTGTTGTACGCTAAAAGGGGTTCATTCTAGGAGTAGAGTCAAATGAATGAAGATAAAGGTAAGAAATATTGGTTTCCTGCTAAACGATACGGTTTGGGTTGGAGGCTCCCAGTCGCATGGCAGGGCTGGGTAACACTGATACTTTTCATTTCACTGGTTATTCTCGATTCCATCATTTTTCCTCCAGCCATTAAATCGGTTGAATTTTCAATATCTCTAATTTTACTCATCATATTGCTCTTTTTAATTATGTTGATCAAAGGAGAACCGTTAGGATGGAGGTTTGGAAAAGATTCAAACACCTAACAAATCATTCTACCAAACCCGCTCTGCGGGCTGGTGAATTCCCACGACAGACTGTATGAAAACCATAATTTTTGTGAATTTCCTACCTCATCTTTTGATTTCGATGGTATATATGTTTTATTTTTCATACAAACATGAATTTTTACACAACCTGACATCACAGTTTTCCTGGAGTAGTATTAGGAAAATTTCAGTTCTCCCTTAGTAGTGGTCAGGGACATATATTTCAATCTCAGGAGGAAAGTCATCAACACTAAGATGGTTCCCCCCTGGTCAAATACAAGAAGGTCCTGCGTAGGGAGGGTAGGAATGAAGTAGAAACTGCTGAGCTTCTCTGGGTCCGTCTGGCCATTGAGCACCTTGAATATTCGGTAGTGTCCTATAAACCGTTACTTATATATATACATGATTAGTAACCTCTAATACATGATAGGAGTTGACCCTAAAAAACAGGTATGTCT
>QIGD01000192.1 GCA_003229935.1 Methanobacteriota archaeon
ATTAAAAATCATTATTATAATTTTAAAATGGAGGTAGGGCAATTCCTCCCACCTCTAAAGAGGTGGGTTTCCTTGCCCAGAGGATCATGAAGTCTTTCCGTTCCTATAAAACTAACCATACTATGCCTATCAATAAATAGAGCCTTTTATTTATTCAGGTGTCCAATTACTGAACCTTGAGAGGACTTGGACCTAGCTTCTTTATCCGCTCTATAAACTCATACATAGTATTTGCAAAATGCTCGCCCTCAGATGCCGAAATCCAGCGTAGCATCAGCCTCTCACTCTCAAGACCAAGCTCAGGCAGAAGTTCTTCAATCAGTTTGATTCTCTTCTCAGCCTTCATATTGCCAGAAACATAGTGACAGTCGCCAATATGACATCCTGCCACCAAGACACCATCAGCACCCTCGGCAAAAGCTTTAAGCACATAGCTAGGGTTTATTCTTGCTGTACACATTACTCTTATAATTCTTGCATTGGGAGGATACTGAAGTCTTGAAGTTCCTGCCAGGTCACCACCAGCATAGCTGCACCAGTTGCACATGAAAGCTATAATCTTTGGTTCAAAATCAGCCATAATCAAACCTCCTTAAAGGCCGCTTCAATCTGAGAAAATATCTGCTCATCTGTGTAATGCCTGATCTGCATTGCTCCTGTCGGACAGGCAGCGGCACAGGCACCGCAGCCCTTGCAGATAGCTTCATTTACCTCAGCCTTTCTATCCACAATCTTTATAACATTAAAATCGCATGTCCTTTCACATATTCTGCAGCCTATGCATTTTTCTTTATCCACATAGGCAACGATGGGTTCTGTTTCAACCTCACCCTTTGCCATTGGTATTGCAGCTCTGGCTGCAGCAGCACTGGCCTGGGACACAGTATCAGGAATATCCTTTGGACCTTGGCAGGTTCCAGCCAGATAAACTCCATCATTGAGAGTATCAACAGGTCTGAGCTTTGGATGTGCCTCTGCAAAAAAATTATCAGCAGTTCTAGAAAGTCTGAGAAGCTTCTGTACTTTATCGCTGTCTCTGGATGGTTCAATTCCTGTAGCAAGGACAGCGAGATCAAGTTCAACTTCAAGAGGTTCGGCAAGAAGAGTATCCTCAACTCTGACCACAGGATTTTTTGTTCTAGTATCTTCGAATATCTCTCCGGGTCTACCCCTTATAAACTTTATTTCATGAACCTCCTGAGCCTTTCTATAGAACTCCTCATAACCCTTACCAAAAGCCCTTATATCCATGTAGAAGACATATACGTCAGCATCCGGATGTTTCTCTTTATATAGTATTGCATTTTTTATAGAGTACATACAGCACACTCTAGAGCAGTAGTTATTTCCAACCCTAGCATCCCTTGAACCAACACACAGAGTAAAACCTATCCTGTGAGGCTCCTTGCCATCACTCGGTCTTACAACTTTCCCGCCAGTAGGGCCCGAGGCATTGATTAAGCGCTCAAACTCCATGCCTGTGATAACATTTTCATATCTGCCATAACCATATTCTGGCTTGCGCTTTGCATCAAATAGGTCAAAACCTGTTGCAACCACTATTGTTCCGATTTCAAGCTCAAGAGTTTCTGGCTTCTGCTCATAGTCTATAGCCTCAGGGCCGCAAACTGCCTGGCACATTCCACAGCCGAGACATGTTTCATCATCTATAGTATAAATTAAAGGCACTGCCTGAGGAAAGGGCACATATATTGCTTTTCTGACTCCCATGTTTTCGTCAAAATCATTGGGCACCTCAACAGGGCAGGCTTCAGAACATAGCCCACAGCCTGTGCATTTATCCTCAAGCACCTGCCTTGCCTTCTTCTCAATTTTAACCCTGAAGTTCCCAATATAACCATCAACTTCCTTAACTTCAGAGTAAGAAAGAACTTCAATGTTAGGGTGCCTTGAAGCATCCACCATTTTCGGTGTGAGAATACAGGCAGAACAATCCATGGTAGGGAAGGTTTTATCCAGCTGTGCCATCTTACCCCCAAGACTAGGTGTCTTCTCTACAAGATAAACCTTAAAGCCCATATCAGCAAGGTCTAGAGATGACTGAATTCCTGCAACACCCCCACCTATAACAAGAGCAGATTCAGTAACCTTAACCTTTGGCCTCTCCTGAGGTGTTAACTGCTTTGCCCTTGCCACAGCCATCCTAACAAGGTCTTTGGCTTTCTCTGTAGCCTCCTTAGGCTGTTTCATGTGCACCCAGGAATCGTGCTCTCTTATATTTGCCTGTTCAAATAGAAAAGGATTCAAACCTGCTTCTTCAACAGCCTTCCTGAAGGTGGGCTCATGCATCCTTGGAGAGCAGGCTGCCACCACAACTCTATTGAGATTGTGCTCCTTTATATCATCCCGAATAAGCTTCTGTCCAGGATCAGAGCACATATACTGATACTCCTTAGAAACAACTACATTGCCGAGCTTGCTGGAATACTCAGCAACATCTTTGCAGTCAACCACACCAGCTATATTGATGCCACAGTGACAGATATAAACGCCAATTTTTGATTCTTTATCTTCGGCTTTCTTTTTCTTCTCAGCCATCCTGCTTATCCTCCTTGAGCTCAGGTAAACCATCTGGAGAGCTTTAACCTTAAAAAACTAAATTATCAATCATGACAATTCTAATATAAATTTTGTGGTAAGTGTATGCATGTAGTCCTGCAATTATGATCGCTGATGTAAGATTATGGCATTACGATAGTGTGAGTGGGAAAGCCCACGACTTCAGTCGTGGGATGAGAGCGAACCATAGTTAATTATTATCATACAAATATATATATATA
>QIGD01000193.1 GCA_003229935.1 Methanobacteriota archaeon
AAGGCGTTCCTGGGCAGACACCTCAATCCCAATAAACTTACTTTTGTTGTGACAGACCTCTATCCCAGTTACCCTGAGGTATTCATGGAGTTCTTCGGCGAGAACATCATCCACCAGTTCTGCCTCCTGCACCTGAACAAGCGCATCGTCCAAGACTTCTCAAAGAAGCCGAGCATCGAGGAGCTCCACACCATGTATCGTCTTTTGAACATCTTCTACAACAGGGACCAGGAGCTCGAGGTCCTGGGGGCGTTGGCAGAGAAAGAAAAAGAGAAGACACAGGGTGATGAGGAGGAATACAAAGCATGGCTCACGAAGGCTAGAGACATCTTCAGAGCAGTTGTCTATGAACTAAAGCTCAAGCGCAGGCGGGGGAAGAGAAACCTTGAGCAACGGCCGTACTTGGAGGCAGTGGATATTTTCAAAGGCTTGATGGCGAAGATAGACTCCTTCGACACGAAAGTCCAGAAACGCCTTAGAAAAATCGAGAAGAACTGGGATAGATTCACCGCCTTCTACTTCGTGCAGGGAGCACCGGCAACCAACAACTCCATAGAGAACTACTACTCCACAAGCCTGAAGACGCACAGGAAGAAACAGTTCAGGAGTGATGTGGGCATCGAGAACCAGATGAAGCTTTCACAGATAAAAAGGGCAGGGATGCTAGAAGGGTGTAAGAGAACACTACTGGACGTGTTCTCCAGATTCAGGCCTTTCTTGGCTACTGGGTGAAAAGTTACTCTGGTACACCCTATCAAAAAAGATACGTTTGTCCTAGCGATAGCTATCCACAACCGGCACATTTTTGGACAGCACATTAGATTTTGAGGGAGTAATGGGAGAAAATAGTATGTAGATTTTAGACAAAAACTGAAAGATAGAAGGCTCGTTAAAAAATTAACAAATATTAGATTAAAACGAAAGCAGAAAACCTATATTTCACTAGATTTTGAGACAGTGCCATTGATGGTATTCTTTATTGCCTTGCTTGAGTTTCTTGACCTGAACTTTCACAACTACCATATACCTTAGAGGTAAATTTAACGACTAGAATTAGGGTATAAAAATATGAAGAAATATAAATTTTTCATGAAGATTATTCACTAATTGGTAGAATACATATATATTTGCTTTTAAAATATAAGTTTTCTTAGAATCTCTGAAAATTGGGTTGGAAGTGGGGCTGATATGGTGAATTTGCATGCAAAGTCGGTTGAATTCCACTAAAAATGATTATAAATCCAGCATTATAAGAGCTAAAACGTCTGGTTGGATTAAGATGAAGCTGGATATATAGTAGAGGTTAAAGGAATGTTTTAATAACTACAATTTTCTATGCTGACTTTTCTATTGCAATTACAAACATTAATTTAATATGAAGTTCAACTAATAATCATGGAGATGTATGAGTATTTTGATGTCACTGCCGACGTTGGCATAATCGCAAGAGGTATATCTATTGATGAACTCTTTGTTAACTCTGCCAGAGCTGTATTCAATGTTATGGCTAACCTTGATAAGATAAAGCCTGTGAAGGAAGTTTCCTTTGAAATAAGTTCAAATTCCATTGAGGAACTTATTCTTGATTATCTTACATACCTGCTTGCTCTCAAGGATATACATGGAATGCTATTCTCAGAGTTTGAAGTGGGGATTGATGACAATAATTTTAAGCTCAGAGGTATAGCTAGAGGTGATGAAATAAAGGAGGAGCACGAGATAAAAACTGAGGTGAAGGCTATCACCTATCATCTCATGGAAATTAAGAAGAATAAACTGTGGGAAGTAAAATTTGTTGTTGATGTATAGGAGGTGCTGATATGCTTGAAAAAATAAATAATTATGTCTGGGAGATACCAAAGGGTTATAAGGATTGCATGCTTGTGCCTGGAAAGGTATATGCAGACAGCAGGATAATTGCTGATGTTGAGGGGGGTGCCCTTGACCAGTGTGCCAATGTGGCATGTTTACCTGGGATTGAGAAGTACAGTATAGCTATGCCTGATATTCACTATGGCTATGGCTTTCCTATAGGTGGTGTGGCTGCATTTGATGCCGAAGAAGGTGTTATCTCACCTGGTGGTGTGGGCTTTGATATTAACTGTGGTGTAAGGCTTTTAAGGACATCCATGACGGTTGAAGAAGTTAAACCAAAAATTAAAGAGCTCATGGATGAAATTTTTTCAAGTGTGCCAAGTGGTGTTGGAAGCAAGGGTAAGATAAGAGTATCAAAGTCAGAGCTTGACAATGTTCTTGAGCAGGGAGCAGAATGGGCAGTAAACAATGGCTATGGAATAGAAGAGGATTTAGAGTTTATTGAAGAGAGAGGTAGAATGGAGTCTGCTTCTTCTGAAAGTGTAAGTGACCTTGCCAAAAAGCGGGGCTATCCGCAGCTAGGCACTCTGGGTTCAGGGAATCATTTTCTGGAGGTTCAGTATGTGGATAAAATTTTTAATCCAGAGGTAGCAGAGCTATTCGGCATAGAGCAGGGACAGGTGAGTGTTATGATTCATTGTGGCTCAAGAGGCTGTGGTCACCAGATATGCACAGATTATCTCAAGGTTATGGACAGAGCTACAAGCAAATACAATATAACCCTTCCGGACAGACAGCTGGCATGTGCTCCCACAAACTCAAAAGAGGCACAGGATTATTACTCTGCCATGTCTGCGGGTGTTAACTATGCCTTTGCCAATCGTCAGGCCATAACTCACTGGACAAGGGAGAGCTTTGAGAAAGTTTTCAATTCCAGCTTTGAAGAGCTTGGAATAAAAACTGTATATGAGGTTACCCACAATATAGCCAAGCTGGAAGAGCATACTGTAGAGGGCAAAAAAAGGAAATTTTATGTTCACAGGAAAGGAGCGACGAGGTCATTTGGTCCTGGGAGGAGAGAAATACCTGTAAAGTACAGAAATGCTGGACAGCCAGTTATTATCCCTGGTGATATGGGCACAGCCAGCTATCTTCTTGTGGGTACTGAAACTGCTATGCAGGAGACCTTTGGCTCGACCTGCCATGGCGCTGGGAGGAAGCTTTCTAGGTCTGAGGCAAAGCGCAGATTCTATGGAGAGAAGATTCAGAAGCAGCTTTTAGGTCAGGGAATATATATCAGGGCAGCCAGCAGACCTATTCTGGCAGAAGAAGCTCCGGGTGCCTATAAGAATATCAGTGAAGTTGTTGAGTCTACTCATGGAGCAGGAATTTCAAAACTTGTGGCAAGATTTAAGCCTCTTGGCGTGGCAAAAGGTTAGATTTCTTTCAGAGATAAACTAAAAGGTTTACATTTAAAGTTTTAGCAGTATAAATGTTAACACAGATGTAAACCATCATCACAAATATTATATTCTACTTTTACATTTGATACATTGAGTAAAAATGGAGAAACTTTCATTTAACCTTGCTTTAAGCAGAATCCTGGAGAACGTGGATGAAGTTACCAGTACGGGGCACAGTCGCATTTTCTAGTGATGGATAAGAAGGAATGCCCCTCTTCTCGAAAGCTTTATTAGTTCCAGAAGAGAGGTATTCTTGGTGATTAACCAATGGTATATATCAATTTTACACTATTTAACTTTTTGTATCAAGGCGAGCTGCTTTCAACTTTTAGCAGGTATGCAAACGACTTTGAATACACCCCCGATGGTATTTTCCGCAGGTCAATGCCCCCTTTCTGTTCAGGGT
>QIGD01000194.1 GCA_003229935.1 Methanobacteriota archaeon
GCAGAGCAATAAACTACTTCGGTCCAATGCAGACTATTCTTGCCAGCAAGTTTGGTACCCTTATCACGCTAGGTATAGGACCTATTGTAACTGGTTCGATAATTCTACAGATTCTTGTCGGTGGAAAACTCATAGACCTTGATATGGAAAATCCTGTAGATAAGGAAATCTATCAGGGCACCCAGAAAATGCTTTCTCTGGGATTTACAGTATTTGAAGCAAGTATAATGGTTATGATGGGCGCCCTCCCAGCTCAGGGTAATGACCCGTTTCTCAAATTCATTATAATTGCCCAGCTTGTCGTAGCCGGAGCCCTGATAATATATATGGATGAAGTTGTTTCTAGGTGGGGTTTCGGTTCAGGCATAGGCCTCTTTATTGTTGCCGGTGTGGCTGAACAGATAGTTTACAGGAGTATAGCTCCGATTAAGATTGGGCAGCAGTATGCAGGGATAATATTAAATACCTTCAATCAGGTGCTCTTTAATGGTGGAGGAATGAACATTCTGTTTGACCTTACTCCTCTTCTGGGAACGATAATTGTATTTCTCTTTGTTGTGTATGTTGAGAGTATGCGTATTGAAATCCCGCTTACCTATGGAAAATTCAGAGGTGCTAGAGGCAGGTATCCAATAAAATTTATATATGCGAGTAATATTCCAGTTATTTTTGCAAGTATTCTGATGGCAAATGTCCAGCTATGGGCAAGACTGCTTCAGAATCTTGGCCATCCTCTTCTGGGTACAGTAGGCACTGGTGGTCCAGGTACATATACCGGTATAGTTAAGTATTTTAGCTATCCCACTCCGATATACAGCGCTGGTTTTAACCCGATACACGCAATTATATTCACCATAATTCTTATAATACTCTCGGTGATATTCTCTATATTCTGGGTTGAGACATCCGGTATGAATGCCAAGACTGTGGCAAAACAACTGCACAGTGGTGGGATGCAAATCCCAGGTTTCAGAGGGGATATAAGAATTATAGAAAGGGTACTTCAGCGACATATTCCTGCTGTTACTGTGCTGGGCGGTGCTGCTGTTGGATTACTTGCTGCTTTTGGAGACGTCACAGGTGCTCTTGGTGGAGGTACTGGCGTACTTCTGACAGTAGGTATATTATACCAGATGTATGAGTCTATGGCAAAGGAGCAGCTATTTGATCTCCATCCAATGATGCGCAAAATTCTTGGTGACATAATTTGAGGTGATAGGATGAAACTTATTGTGGTTACTGGAATCCCTGGCGTTGGAAAAACTACAGTTTTAAATAGTGCTCTTGGAAGGCTATCTGAAGATTTCATACTAATAAATTATGGAGATCAGATGCTTTCAGTTGCACTTAAAAAAAAGCTGATTTCCAACAGGGATGAAATTAGAAAGCTTCATCCTGATGTACAGAAAGATATTCAGAGAGAAGCTGCTAAGGCTATAGCCGAAGAAGCTAAAACAGATAATGTTATTGTCGATACCCACTGCACAATAAAGACTCCACAGGGATATCTTCCTGGGTTACCAAGCTGGGTTTTGGAAGAGCTGAAACCCAATCAGTTTATACTTGTGGAGGCTTCCCATGAAGAGATAAGTGGAAGAAGAAATAAAGATGAGACACGGGCTAGAGATATGGACACAATTGAAGAAATAAAAGAGCATCAGGAGATAAATAGAGCGACTGCCATGGCATATTCTATGTTTTCTGGTGCTATTGTTAAGATTATAAAGAACCATGATGACAGACTTGAAGAAGCTGTTGATGTATTGATGAGGGCGATATAATGATAGGTTTTCTTGCGCCAATATATGGTATTATGACTGCTATGTTTGGCTGGCTTTTTCATTTGACTCCAGATAGAAATCTCAACGATATGCTGGGAGTATTTATTATAGCAGCAGCTATCTCAATATTTATAACAGTGATTACAGGTAAAGTTGTTGACCAGAAGAAGATGAAAGCAACGAAGACGAGAATGAAGGAATATCAGGAGAAGGTTAAGAAAGCCAAGACAGACGGGAACACGAAAGAGATGAATAGATTAAATAAGGAGATGATGTCTCTTCAGGGTGATATGTTCTCCAACAGCTTTAAACCAATGCTTTTCACAATAGTTCCAATACTGCTGATATTTTCCTGGCTGAGATATTATGTTCCATCAGATATCAATATTGTTAAACTTCCTTTTTATCTCCCAATATGGGGCAATGAACTCGGCTGGTTTGGCTGGTATTTTATTGTCTCCATTGCAGTTTCGCCGTTGGTAAAAAAGATTTTGAATTTAGAAATGTAGGTGGTTAAATTATGGTTGAACCAAGATATAGAACAAGTTCCGTGAAACCCAGATCTAAAAGGACACCAGGCGGTAAGGTCGTGGTGCATTACGAAAAGAAGAGAGTAAAAGCACCAAAATGTGCAAGGTGTGGAAGAAGACTTGAAGGTATGAAAATTCTCCGTCCAAAAGTTCTCAAAAGAGTGAATAAGTCAAAGAAAAAGGTTAACAGGCCATATGGTGGGTACCTTTGTTCAAGCTGTATGCGACAGGAGATAAAAGCAAAGGTAAGAAAGAAGTCAATCACCCACGACTAAAGTCGTGGGCTTGTCTCATGAGAGGCAAGGGTAACAGGTTGATTAGGAGGCATTAAATATGCAGTTATTGGTAGAGTTAAAGAACACACCAGAGGATGCTCCTCAAGTCCTCTGCTCTGTAAGTGGGGCATTAAACAGAGAGGAAACTCTC
>QIGD01000195.1 GCA_003229935.1 Methanobacteriota archaeon
TAGTAACCTTTGTAAATTCTAAAAACACGTCTCAAGAATGTAGCAGGTGTGGTAAAATTGTCAAGAAAAACCTCAATATTAAAATACATCAATGCCCTTACTGTGGGTTAGTTCTTGATAGACACGTTAATGCTGCAATAAATATATTACATAGAGGATTGAAAAAAGTAGGGTTGGGACACACCGATTTTATGCCTGTTCGAGGTCAAGCACAAGATAGACCTATGACTCAGGAAGCCCACGACTAAAGTCGTGGGTAGTTCACAGACTCAAAGTGTTATTATCGCAGAGGTGTTTTTATGGAGCTGAATCAGGTAAATTTTTATAAATTGAATGTCAGAAGCTGTGTTGTTGTTACAACTGTATCTGAAAGAGGCATAAGTAATGCTGCCCCTTTCAGTTTTAACTCGCCTATAAGCTTTTCACCCCCATTATTTGGCATATCCTCTCAACCAGGACACCATACATGGAGGAATATTAATCAAAATAAAGAATTCGTTGTGAATTTTGTTGACGAAAGCTTTGGTAATCTGATGCATATACTCGAAAAGGACTTTCCATATGAGGTAAGTGAAATTAAAGAGGCTGGCTTAACCGAAGTGCCTTCAACAGAGGTATCACCTCCGAGAATAAAGGAAGCCTATGCTTGGCTTGAATGCAGGTTGTATGATGCCAGGGAGCTGGGGGATCACATCTGGATTACGGGTGAAGTGGTTAAGGTTGATGTGAAGGATAAATGCTTTGACAAAGCTCTCAATCCTGAGAAATGCAGGACTTTACTTCATATTTCAGGTAAATATTTTGCAGTGCCCAAACTGGAAGAATTCAGGAGGGCATGAATATTCTTGATTTTATCAGCAGATATTTTATCCAGCCGATATATAATGGTGAAGGTTATAATATTTATAATACTGTTGTCTATGGTCTTGTTCTTGGTGTAGGGATAATTTTGGTGGAGAAACTTCTGATAAAACTCAGAATAAAGGTTGACTTCAGATTTTTTATAGCTCTTTTACCTTTTCTTATCTTTGCTTCTACATCGAGAAGTCTTGTAGACGCCTCAATATTCCCCCGAACAGCACTTTTAATAACACCCGGGATATTCATAACCACAGCTTTTCTGGCATTCTTCTCTCTTATTGTGTCTCTGGGACTTCAGAAGCGAGGGATAGAGTATCATAAAACAATGTTTGCTCTTGGTTCTATTCTTACTGTATATCCTATCTATAAAGTTTTTACATCCATATCTCACTGGAAACCATTGATACTGATTTCTTTTCTTCTTTTATTTTCAATTTTAATCTTTATGTATGGTTTTGAAAGATTGGGTTATTCCCAGCTGAAAAACCCATGGGTTAAGGCTGTTTTTACAGGGCATCTTCTTGATGCCACTGCCACTATTGTAGGTGTAACATACTATGGCTTCTTTGAGGAGCATGTCTTTGGAAATTGGCTTATTCATCTTACACATACAGCCTATATCATATATCCTCTAAAGCTTGTTGTGCTTGTAATAATAATTTATATAATCGATTCTATGGTTGAAGAAAAACAGAGGAGCTACTGGTATCTTGCCTTCTTTATTATTGGTTTTGCACCTGGTCTAAGGGATGCCTTAACAATAATGCTTTTGGGATAGAGGGGTATTTAACAAATCTTAGCAGGAAATCCAGCATCTTTTAGGGAAGACGATAGCTATATATATTTCTGATAAGAAAAATCATTTAAACAGGAAATATGTATCAGTCAAGAATGTTCAAGAATGTTCAAGATGTGGACTGATAGGTAGCAGCAATGGCAAAGTGTTTAAGTGTTCCCATTGTTGCCACGTTGACCATGCTGACGTAAATGCTGCGTTCAATATAGCATTGCGTCAAGGTATAAGTCAATCTGTTGCAAATAGAGATGTAACAGAAGGGAACACTGATATCCCTAAAGAGGCAACTCCAAGAACGATGGAGACCTTAGAACCCCACGAACTTTAGTCGTGGGAATATGTCAGTGCTGTCATTCAAGCCAGCTAAAGGAGAAATTAAGAATATTCAGAGAGGAAGTAGAGAACTGAGTGCGAATATAATGATTTCAAATGAAATGGCAGAAAAAGTTGCGAAGGGTGAGCTCTGCCCGGAAAAGGCAGTTGAAATATACAGGAAGAGAAAAATCAGAAATATCTAGATAATTTTATATATCAGCATTAACACCTTAATAACAGGTGGTTTTATGGTCTCAAAATTAACTGAACTGGCAGGAAAGGATGTTTTCACAGAGGAGGGTGAGCGTGTCGGTGCTCTTAAGGATATAACTATTGACCCTCTGACAGGAAAGGTACTAGCAATTCTGATAGCAGATGTGGGTAAGGAGTTTTTCAAGAAGCTATCTCTTGAAGATGTGAGAGGGCTGAGCATACCCTTTAAGGGTGTAAGGGCAATTAGCGATGTGGTTATACTCAAAAACACTATATATAATTCAAGACCTGTTGAGTGAACTTCATATCATGCTTCTTCAGATGAGACAAAAACAGAAGATAACAAAATTTTTATCTATGGATTTAATCTTGAAAGGATGCGTCAATCACCCACGACTAAAGTCGTGGGCTTGTCTCGTGAGAGGCAAGGGTAACAGGTTGATTAGGAGGCATTAAAATCTGCAGCAGTTATTGGTAGAGTTCAAGAACACACCAGAGGATGCTCCTCAAGTCCTCTGCTCTGTAAGTGGGGCATTAAACAGAGAGGAAAC
>QIGD01000196.1 GCA_003229935.1 Methanobacteriota archaeon
ATCCTCTAAGTGCAAAAAAAATGCATAGAAGGACAGAAACCCACAAAAGGAAATCAGGTAAAAACTAGTCTCAAAAAACCCTTTTTAAATTTTAAAAACAAATAGAAAAAGATAAAGGAGGTCAAATTATGGGTCTTTTTAATACATATATTGCCCTTGCTCAGAAAAGTGCCAATAAAGCAGAACGTGATTATTATGTCACAAGTGCGAAAATAATTCTGAGCCAGAAAGGAAAAGATATATCCAGAATATCTGAAGAGCCACATCAGGCTCTATCGGAGTTAAAAGAATTGGCTAGAGGAGTACCGGAACACACCCAACCATATCAACCACTATTTCCTTCAAAAAAACTACCGTATTCGGAGTTATTCGAAGGTATTGAAGGGCTGTTCTAAAAGCTCATATGTTTTTTTAGGATGGGTTGAAGAGGCCTATCCCAACCTCTCTTTTGGTAAGGAGTAAATATAGCTTCCTACCTGTAAAACTGAACTTTTTTCACAGTAAGAGGCGATAAGAAATGAAAGGAAAACTAATTAAATTGGATTTGAATGAAATAGATTCATTATTTAAGAGATCATTACACCAAAATGAAGTCATTGAATATTCCCTGACTGGTGTGAAGTAGAGAAAATGGAAGGCTGGCCTACTGTAAACCCAGAGACATGGAAATATATAGCATGGCGTTTTAAGGCGTTTGATATAAAACACCACAGGGATGTGGTACCAGGTGGTGCTTGGATGAATAGGGGATTCTCCAGTGATGATTCAGTACCCGCAGGTTATGTTGACATATCTACCTGTAAACTGAAATATACCTTAAAATAATTTATTTTAGGTATTTATATGCTATTTTTGTATTAGTAAAAAAAAGGAGGTAACACTATGCATATGGTTATCAGAACAATTGTATATGCCTTAACAGATCAAGCTGCGTTATCCGAAGCACAGAAGGTCTTTGAAGAACTCTGTAGCTCCGGAATATTTGATTATTACACAACTTTTGAGAAGGCTGAATCAAAGATATCAGGAATCAATAGGTGGGGAAATCTCCCAGCTGTTGTCAGAGCAGACTCAAAGGCCGGGAGAAAATTAATTGAGGAAGGAATGGACTCTACAAAAAGTGACTTCCTCAGACGTATTGAGTTCATCAAAAATGCTGTGAATGACTTCTCTGCAGAAGAGCTTTTTGAAATGGAGGATGATAATTTTTATTCTTTCTCCTTTAAGAAGTACGGTGGAGGGCTGAGATACAACGCCTATAACATAGGGCGGTACAGAGGACACCCCATCTGGCTATATGATTCTGATGGAGAAGGAATCCACACACCAGGACACCTCAAACGTGCCCTAAAAGATAAAGATGTATGGGTTGTTCCAGCGGATGTGCATTTTTAATTTTTAAAATTAAAAGGTGGTGAATCTAATGAAATGTCCTGTTTGTGGGAAACCTCTTATTAAAGTAGGTTATTCTAAAGAATTTTATCAAACTTACCATTGTACAAATAATTGTGTATTTTGGAAGACTAAACGATGGAAATTTAGTAATCTCTTTAATTTGAGTTTAAGTCTATTGATTTTTATCCCTATATTTTTAACAAGCATTTTAATTTTACCTTTTTCAAAATTAAAACATTTAATTATAAAATAAATTTCAAAGGTGGTCAAATGAATAGTTTTTACAATTTTAATAACTATAATCCAATACTGGTACGAACTCAACCAGTAAAAGAAAAATATTTTGAAATAATTAAAAAAATCCATTTAATAGGAGGTTCAATCTATCTGGTAGGAGGTAAAATAAGAGATTCCTTCTTATATATAGATAATAATGACATTGATTTTTGTATAACTGGAATTACTCCTGAGTCATTTATTGGATTGTTTCCAGAAGCAAAAATGACAGGGCATTTTTTCCCTGTTTTTCATTTAGCAGATGCAGAATTTGCGTTTGCCAGAAAAGACAAAAAAATCAGTGAAGGTCACAATGGTTTTGAAGTGATTACTGACACTTCTATCACTATTGAAGAAGACCTTGCGAGAAGGGACATTACCATAAATGCCATGGCAATCAATATGAAAGATATGATGTTGATTGACCCATTTACTGGCCTGGACGATTTGAAAATTAAAGTAATCAGACATGTTGATGCTGATGCTTTTAAAGATGACCCTTTGAGAGTGTATCGTGTTGCCAGATTTGCCGCAACACATGATCTCTCAATTAATAGGGAAACTTATCAGGTAATGAGTGGAATGAAAGATTCTCTGTTAGAACTTGCTCCTGAAAGAGTCTACTCTGAAATGTACAAAGCACTATGTAGCTCTAATCCTAGACGGTTTTTTGATGTCTTGAAATTTGCTAATGTGTTATCTGTACACTTTCCCGAAATTGCTAATTTGAATAATGAGGTATATGAACACAGTATGCGTGCTATTGAAGCCTCTGTTAACTTTACAACAGAGGTCTCTATAAGGTATGCTATCCTTCTGCATGATATTGGAAAAGGAGTTACTTCAATGCCATATCAAGGCCATGGTGAAGAAGGTGTAGCCCTTATTAAAATATTTTCTAGAAGGTTGAAAGTACCCAAGAAAATGCAAAAGATGGCGGAGATGGTAGCAGCACAGCATATGAAAGCTCTTAAATTTCCTGAGATGCGGCCAGGAAATAAATTGAAGCTATTAACGGTGGCTTCAAATATTACAGGTGGAATCGATGCTTTAGTTGCTATGGTTTTGTCAGACAGTAAAGCTTGCGAAGTGCCATTAGGATTTGACCCTCACAGTCTGATAGAAGCTATGAGCATATTCACAGAAGTTACTGGAGCTCACATATTAAAAAAATGTCCTGGGGTAAAAGGAAAAGCTTTTGGAGAAAAACTATTCCAGGAGAGAGCACAGTATATCTCTTTAAAATCAAAAGGAGGTGAAATAATGCAATATAATGTAACTCTGTATTATACAACCTTCGCAACTGTGGAAGTTTCTGCAGAAAGCGAAGAGGAAGGGATTATGAAAGCCCTGAAAGAAACCACCGTACAGGAGGTAGAGGAGCAACTCTTCAGCAATATACTTCCCTGGAAAGAAGGCAGCACCGCAGAACCTGACAGAGTGCTCAGAAAGGGAGAAAGGTGATAGATATGATTGATACAGAAAAACCTATAGGAGAAATTACCAGCTTGCTCAAATGGCTGGTGTGAGTCCTGAGGAATATCAAAAAGATCACGATAAGGCTATCAAATTTTTAGATACAATTGAAAAGGCTGTAAATAAAGCGAAAATCAATACCATTGATGATTACAGCGAACTCATGAAACTCAAAAGCCTGCTGTCATCACTGTACTGCTATACTTTCAATAACGAATATCCAGAATTTGATAGAGTTGCCGAGCTGGAGGGGAAACTAGGGAAAAAACTGTACCGATTAGCAAGAAGGTACAAACAAATTAAAGACAGGGAGACCAGAGCAGTTGCAAAATATTTTGTAACCTGCTGGCAGCACTATTACATCGATGAGGACCTGGGTAAAATGGCAGACAGGCTGCTGGAAAGTGGCAACCTTTTCATAGACAAAAGGGGGAACTATCTGGTCACAGGGATGCATTACGCTGTAGGTGACAACGTTTTTGGAGTGTCATGGGACAATAAGAGGCTATACAGACGTTATGTGAAAACCTGTGCTATTCAAGCCTTCTATATCAAATTCAGAATCCAAAACTATCTGAAGGCTAATAACGTCTATGCACCACCTCTTGATGAAGAGCTGTACGAAAAGACCTCTGTAGATAATGATTCTAAATATTCAGCGAGGGTGTATCTGGCAAGAACCGAACTCCAAATTATAAGAAAGAATTATGAGTAAGGCTTCAAGCAACTGAAAGGCCAGTGTATTCACCTGAGCTTCTGAGGAGGAATGAGTTATATGTCAGCTAAAGCTGAAAGCAAAGTTGTACATAAATTAAAAAAAGTTTTGATAAACTTAAACAGACCAATTATCCTCCACCCTGGAGGGTTAGAAATCTCAGACAAACTGAAGAAACAGATTTCAATAGAACGTGCTGAGCAAATTCTTAAGGGAAATTTTGACAAAGTAACAGACACTGAGGTGATGATATATCTTTCCAGCGCCAGCATGGCAGCACCTCTATCACAGGAATACTTCAACATTTATCTGTACTGTTTTCAGAAAACTATGAAAAAAATAAGTATAGAAGTGCCTCCAGACCTGCTAGAAGTAAAAAATCTCACTGACTACGAAGAGCAGCTTATGAAGGAACTGAAATGCTGGATATGGAATAAAAGCGTGAAAGGTTTTAAACCTACTATCAAATTGTGAGGGATTTAAATGACAAAAATATGTGTTTTTTTACCTGTAAAATTTTATGTGGAATACTCTCTGGAAGTAGATGACCCTGAAAATCTCGAGGAGATTAAAGATAAACTCCAATCTAAAGACGCTTCGGACTGGGACGACGACCCTCAGTTCTATGAGAATTTAGGAGATAATTTCAGGGACTTTATAAAAGATATGACAAAAGAACATATTTTACCATATAATAAGGTAAGGAGGTAGTTTAAATGGCTAGATTGTGGGAAATAGAAGTTAAAGATAGAAAAACAGGGGAGATACTTTGCTTCTGGGTAAAACCCATTCCAGATGACTTCCACGGTGATAGGGCTGAAGAGGAAGTCAGAAAATATCTCACCGGAGAGAA
>QIGD01000197.1 GCA_003229935.1 Methanobacteriota archaeon
GATAAAAAATCATTATTATAATTTTAAAATGGAGGTAGGGCAATTCCTCCCACCTCTAAAGAGGTGGGTTTCCTTGCCCAAAGGGTCATGAAGGCGAGTTCATGAAAATAAAGGAATTCTCAATAATACATTATGGTCCTTTACCAGATACAGGTAGAATCTTACTACGAAATTTCAATTTATTCTGGGGTAAAAACGAAGATGGGAAAACCCTTACGATAGATGCACTTATAAAGTTAATACTTCGGAGAAATACTCGAGATTTTGAACACATAAATCGAGTAAAAGAGAATCCAGAGGGCTATGTAATTATAGAAAATGACAAAGGTAAAGAAGTCAAACTGCCAGAAAAGGGAGACTTAACAAAAGTTGCAGATTTAACTCCATCAGAATGCCTCAATATTTTTGTAATAAGGAATAGTGATCTCTCCATTGCTCGTGAAAGTGAGTTTTATACCAATGTAACAGACCGGCTTACAGGCTTAAGAACCGAAGACATCTCAAAAATAAAGGGTACCCTTATGGAAATAGGTAAAATAACACCAACAGGTACGCTTAGAGATATTAAAGGTGAAAAATTAAAGACAATGGTAGAAAAATCAAATAATCTTACAGAGGAAATCGAGAGTTTAGTTAAAGAGATTAAAGAAAATGGATTTGACGAGCTTGAAGAAAAATCAGCAAGGCAAAGAGAGGATATAGAAGGGATTGAACAAGAAATAAAAAGCCTCGAAGATGCTAGAAAAAGAGAGAAATATGAAAAAGGAAAAGAAGCTCTGAATAAACTCAACAATGCTTTAAAAGAAATTATTGGCATGGAGATTTACAATGAGGATGATGAGCAATTATGGAGAGGTTATGAAAAAGAGGTCAAAATCCTCATTGAGCAAAAAGAAAATTTACTTACAGAGCTCAAGGAAAATGAAAAAGAGTTTAAAGAGATAAACGAAAGATTAAGTGATGCAGAAAGAGACTTTCAGGTTTTTGATGAGAGAAAGAAAAAATTAGATGATGAGATTAGACCAGAGTTGAAAAATTACGAAATTAAGAGTGGGGAGTTAGCACAACAAGAGGCGAAAAGCAAATTTCTTACTTCGGTGGGGGTAATTTCTGCAATTTTATTTGGGATATCTTTACTTGGGCTTATCTTCAGTCCGTCACTATTATTTCAGATTTCGGCGGTATTATTTTTAATATTAGCTCTGATTTCGGGAATACTTAAGTTCCAATTTGTAAAAGATAGGGCATGGCTTGCAGGAGTGTTTGAAAGGAATAAATTAACCTTGTCAAATTTTGAATTGGATGCAGAGAATATCGAAGGAATTCGTTCAAATATTCAGAGATTTGACGAGGAATATCGCAAGAAATATGATGAGTTACAGGAGCTAAAGAGGGAGAAAGAAAACTTGGAAGGAGAAATTACGAAATTGCGAAATGAAAAAATTCCCGAGATGAAAAACAATATTAAAGATGCTGAAAATAGGATAGATGAGATAAAAAGAAAGTCAAAAGAAGAATCTTTGGAAGAATACACCAGGAAGCTCATATCAAAGCAGAACCTTAAAAATTCAATAGGAGAGCAAGAAAGCGTTTTGAAGAGCCACTTTGGTGAAAATGGTACGGAACCAGAAGAAAATGTTTCATACTGGAAAGAGAAAGTTATGAACCTTTGGGAGTATAAGGATAAAGCAATGGATGTAAAATATAATGAAACCATTGAATCGAAATTGAAAGAGAAAAGACAGAAGTTTGAAGAGGAACAGGAAAAGATAAGTGAGAGTATGATATCCATTCAAAGTAAAATGCAGGAAGTTGAAGGAAAGGCGAATAAAATTCTGCGATTAGAAGAGGAATACTTATATTGTAAGACATCAGTGGATTTGGAAGCAGTTAAAGATAAACTGCGAGGATTTATAGACGAGAATGAGAATGAAAAAGACAATGCATTAGAAGTCATGAAAATTTTTGGAGAAATAGAAGCAAAAGAAAAAGAAAAGGTTTCCGAGCTTTTTGGTAAGGAAAGTCTCATTTCAAAGTATTTTAGTGAAATAACAGATGGTCTTTATGAAGAAGTTACCTTTAATCAAGAGACAGGAAAAATTGAAGTTAAGCTCAAGGATGGAACAGTATTAAAAGCAGAAAAACTATCTGCAGGTGCCTATGATCAGTTATACTTCTCTATTAGGCTTGCCCTGGGAGAAAAGCTCTTAAAGGGCAATAAAGGATTTTTTATTCTGGATGATCCGTTTATAAAAGCCGATCCAGACAGATTACAAAGACAGATTGAAATGCTAAAGAAGGTCTCTGAATTAGGGTGGCAAGTTATGTACTTCAGTGCAAAGGGTGAGATTAAAGATGTTTTAGAAAGAGATATAAGCCGTGATACTATTAACTATGTGGAACTTCAGGGTGTGTTCTCTTGAAAATGTTCGGCAACTTCGCATACCCGCTAAATGCTCGCAAAATTTAGCAAGATGTTGCAGTTTGAAGACCAAGGAGGTATTCAACCATGTTATATTTGGTGATAAGTTGTCCACATCCCTCTAAGCCAGAAGATGTTAAGGATGCAAGACTAAAATTCAACTCATGCGTCATCGGTTAAGCGTTTTGAAGAGGGAATATTTCACAACCACAGGCGTTTTGTCTGGTTACCATGGCATTTGATTGGACTACAAT
>QIGD01000198.1 GCA_003229935.1 Methanobacteriota archaeon
ATATTCGGACCAATGAAGGATGGTTATATTTAACAACAGTGATGGATCTGTTCAACAGGGAAATAATAGGACACTGCAAATCAAACAACCTGACAGCAGAAGACACCGTGATAAAAGCATTTAATGAAGCCTTAAGAAAAAGAATCCCTCAAAAAGGACTGATATTTCACTCCGACAGAGGCTCTCAGTATGTGGATAAAGTATTCCGGAAAAGATTAAAGAGCTATGAAATAACTCAAAGTATGTCGGGAAAGGGTAACTGCTATGATAATGCCGTAGCAGAAAGCTTCTTTAAAACCTTAAAAAGTGAACTGGTAAATGAAATAGGGCAATACAAAAGCAGAAAGGAGGCTAAGGCAAGTATATTTGAATATATAGAGTGCTATTATAATGCTATTATAATACAAAGAGGATTCACTCTACACTAAGCTACTGCACTCCAAAAGAATATCTGCAGAGATATTATGAGGGATTAAAGAAATGTGCTTAACTGTTTGTGGACAAAAGGGTTGCAAGTCCATTTTTCCATTAACGGGGTGTTCATTCGGGAAGGGAAGCACCCCGTTCCCGAATGAACATAAGGAGGGCATATCCATGGCACGATACACCCACTCAAAAACCTTATATTCTTCTACCAAATATTTTCGATCACTTACTTCTCATCGGCGTGTAAAATACCACCCTAAAGAATCGTAATCAAAATAACGGCTGTCTTCTTTTCTGGTAACCGCTCACGTTTCACGGTTCCGTCTTGTTCGGGTTTAAGTAGTGCATCAAAAAGCACCATACCCCTGGGAATCTCAGTGGGTTTAGAAAATGCTTGCTTGGTCTCTTCAAAAGCTTAGCCTTTATATTTTTCCTTCTTTCTTCAGCTTGTCCGCGATATCCTTTTTAAGAGGATCCTTCTGGATCTTTCCACCAGATGATACAGGCAATTCCTCTATGAGTTCCAGTCTTTCGGGCCATTTGAACTTGGTGACATCATGCTTCTCGAGGTAAGAGGTTATATCCTCCAAGGTAAGCGTTTCCCCCGCCCCAAGAACAACGTATGCACACGCCTTTTCACCAAGAAGTTTATCCGGCATAGGAACGATAGCTATTTCTCTGATCTTAGGATTTTTAGATAATATGTTCTCTACTTCCTTGGGGAATATATTTTGTCCTCCTCTCAATATCATGTCCGTATTCCTACCCATTATCTTTATATTGCCTTCTTCATCAAACATCCCAAGATCACCAGTATGTTGATATTCATTCTCATCATAGCTTTCTTCAGTTAATTCAGAATTGAGATAGAATCCATAGTGCATGGCCCACATCCATACCTCACCGATCTCCCCAGGCGGGAGTTTATTCCCCTGTGCGTCAACTATTATATAATCGTCTCCCGGGTGAACCTTACCACTGAAATTGAGACAAATATTTTTATCGCCTTCTGATATAGACGTCATCCCTGCAGTCGGCACCGACATTGATCCATAACCACCTGAAATGTGAATGCCTTTACTCCACAACATTTCTCCTATTTCGGGTGGCAGAGGCGCACCGGCGTAACCCAGAGCCCTAACTGTATTCATATTATACTTGTTGAAATAGGGACTGGTAGCTGCCCTGATCATCAAAGCTGGTCCGGCAAGCCATTTGGTAGCCTTTTCTTCCTCCGTTAATCTACAGGCATTCTCTTCGTCGAACTCAGTAAGATATATGGCCTTGGAACCAGACATTAATTGAGTCCATACCCCCTGGCCTCTTCCTGTGCCACCATTTATTGGACCAAAAATAAGACAGGTATCCTCAGCAAGTAGACCTAGCTTCGAATACCAATCGTGCATTGTCGGCAGGATGGTTGCCGGACTGGTTATACATGTTTTGGGAATGCCGGTTGTTCCCCCGCTGGGCACTATCTGCTGGGGCTCGAAAGGATCGGTCTTAAAGTATTGAAGATCAGAATCATTCCATACTTCTCTTATCTTCGGATCGAGCAACTCTGAAAACGACTTTGTTCCCTCAGGAACAGGTTCATCAGGCTTGTTAACCACAAATATGTGTTTCAGGTTAGAATGAATTTTTTGATACTCAAGATGCCATTTTGCTATCTCACGACCATGATATGAAGGGGTAACTATGGTCACGTCGGGATCAAGGGCATCCAGTGTCCCTTTGACATCTTTTTCTCCCAGTTCCACTTGCACACACGTATATATAAGCGAGAGTTTTGATGTAAATATGGAGGCATAATAATTCTCTATTATATTTGGTAGTTGAGTAACGAGCATGTGTTCTTTTCTGAGGCCAAGATTCGCCAGGTTAAAGAGAATCGTATTACACTCTTCATATACCTGTTTCCATGTTTTTCTTCTGCGGTTTTCTCCCTCTACACCTAAAAATGTATCCATTATTGCCTCTTTGTTACCCCACTGCAAAGCATTCCTCTTCGCATAGTCCCATGGTACCATATTACTTATAGGTGTACCCAACTTTTGTGCTTTTTTAAACATATTCCAATTAAATAAGCCCCAATCATATCCCGCCATTTTTAATTCCTCCTTTTTTTGACAGTTTCGTAAAAAGTCGGAAAGTCACTCATTTGTCATTCTGAGCGATAGCAAAGAATCTGATATCATTGAGATGCTTCGTCGCTCTGCTCCTCAGAATGACACTGTATGGACTTTTTACGAGTTCATCTTTTTTATATTTCTTCAAAAAATCTCTCCCCGGATCTTCGCCGAGGGTTTCCTGGACTTGCAACCTTTTGTCTACAAATATACTAAAACAAGTTCAAAATATCAATCTTATTCGCTTATGACCTGAAAGGCAGTTCCTATAGACCGCTCCAAATTTAACCTATGTGTTTTTTCTTTTATTTCGTATTCGAAAAATCTTTTTATCTTTTCTTTGAATTCTCCAAATTCTTCATGATACACACTCAATAACTTCTTTTTCGCATATTTCCACA
>QIGD01000199.1 GCA_003229935.1 Methanobacteriota archaeon
TATTCTTGATCAAGTTCTCCCGATAGGAGAAATAGTTTCTTCGGAAATTATTTTTAGGGCTTTTCTAACATTCTCTCCAGAAACTCAAATAGAGTTTTTGGACGCAAGGGATTTCATAATTACTGACAATAATTATGGAAATGCTAGCATTAGTTTTCCAAGAACATGCCTAAAAAGCATTCAGAATATAAGAAATGCTTTTTGTGAGAACTATCAGATTGTTCTTACACAAGGATTTATCGGTTCAAATTTACAAGGTTTTAATACGACTTTAGGAAGAGAAGGAAGCGATTATACAGCTTCTCTTCTTGCTGACTTCCTAGATGCCGATGAAGTTATATTTTTTAAAAATGTTGAAGGAATTATGACAGCAGACCCTGCCATAGATCTTTCAGCAAAATTAATTCCTAAACTTTCTTATAAGGAGTTTAGAGAATTACAAAAGAAGGAAATTATTGGAAAACTTTTACACGAAAATTGTATAAGTATTCTAGAAAGGAGAAGAATTCCTTTTTCTATAAAACCTTTCAAGGACTCTTCTTCTAAGGGTACATTAATTAATTAAAAAAAGAATCCCCTAGTAATATCACTAGGGGTTTTGTATTTTATCAAAGTGTTACATTTACTTGTTGAACCTACTATACACGGGTTTGACAATATTTTTTAATTTGCTACTATACATACAACTGCACTTTCTGCAGTTTTTGTGTTGCGTTTTTTCCAGCCAACAGGCTGATTCGTCTTTTGGCGGAATTATTATAAAGTTAATTAAATTAATAATTAAACCTTAGCAACTGGTTCTCGTATGTTAAGTTTTAATTGTTAATCAAAAAAATATGGTAGAAGAATTTAAAAGAGATAAACCGCATATAAATGTGGGTACCATTGGTCATGTTGATCATGGTAAAACTACTTTAACTGCGGCAATACTTCATGTGCTTAGTTTGGCTGGTAAAACAGTTAGACTTCGTGATGTTGGTCAAATTGACAATGCTCCAGAAGAAAAATCTCGTGGAATTACTATTAATATTTCTCATAATGAATATGCTACAGATACTCGTCATTACGCGCATATTGACGCTCCTGGACATGCTGATTATATTAAAAATATGATTACTGGTGCTGCTCAAATGGATGGAGCTATTTTAGTAGTTGCTGCTACCGATGGAGCTATGCCTCAAACTCGTGAGCATGTTCTTCTTGCAAAACAAGTTGGTGTGCCTAAAATGATTGTATTTCTAAATAAAGTGGATATGGTTGACGACAAAGATATGCTTGACTTAGTGGAAGAAGAGATTCGGGAACTTCTAACAAAAGAAGGTTTTGATGGAGCAAATGCTCCAATTATCAGAGGTTCTGCTCTTAAAGCGCTTGAAGCTAAAGATGTAAATGACGAATGGGCAAAGAAAATTCTTGAACTTACGGACGCTCTTGATACATATATACCTATTCCTGTAAGAGATACTTCTAAACCTTTCCTTATGCCTATTGAAGATATATTCTCAATTGAAGGTCGTGGCACAGTTGTAACTGGAAAAATTGAAAGAGGTATAATAAAAATTGGTGAAGAAGTAGAAATTGTTGGGATTAGTCCTACTCAAAAAACAACTGTTACAGGTATTGAAATGTTTAACAAAAATCTTCAAGAAGGTATGGCTGGAGACAATGCTGGAATACTGCTTCGCGGTCTTAAAAAAGAAGATGTCACTCGCGGACAAGTACTTGCAAAACCAGGAACAGTTACTCCTCATGATAATTTTACTTGCGAAATATATGTTTTGAAGAAAGAAGAAGGTGGACGTCATACTCCATTTTTCAAAGGATATAAACCTCAGTTTTATATTCGCACAACAGATGTTACTGGTGATGTTATTCTAGCAGAAGGAGTAGAAATGGTTATGCCTGGAGATACAGTAACAATTACAGTTAAATTAGTTACACCAGTTGCCCTTGAAGAAGCGCAGAAATTTGCTATCCGTGAAGGAGGTAAAACTGTTGGCGCTGGAGTAGTTACAAAAATCTTAGGGTAATAAAAATATAAAGTCCATAAAGTTCGTAAGGTAAATAAGATTTAAACCTAATTTTATAACTTTCTACTTTATAACTTTATAAACTAACATTATGGTAACCAAAGAATCAAAAACAAAAAAACCGAAAATTTTACCCAAAAAAAAAGCTATTCCTAGTATTTTAGCTAGTGATAAAAAAAAGGAGATAAAGAAAGTTAAGAAGATTGTTTCTTCTAAAAAATCTACTTCTTCTATCGGTAAAGAAAAAAAAGAAAAAAAAACTACTCGCGCGGAGAGTAAAAAAGAAAGAATAATACTTCGCATTCGGGTTCGCGCTTATGAAAGTAAAATTTTAGATGCGTCTGTTAAACAGATTATAGATACTGCTATGCGTTATGATGCGGAAATTGTTGGGCCAGTGCCATTACCGACTGAAATTAAAAAATATACAGTTAATCGCGCATCTTTTATTTATAAAAACTCGCGAGAACAATTTGAAATAAGAGTTCATAAAAGATTGATTGATATAATAAATCCAAATCCAAAGACAGTTGAAGCGCTTACTAATTTATCCCTTCCTTCTGGAGTTAATATTGATGTAAAGATGTTGTAGAAAACAAAGAGCGTAGCGACTATGTTTTCTTAAATCC
>QIGD01000200.1 GCA_003229935.1 Methanobacteriota archaeon
GGATATACCGATTTGATGCCTGTTCGAGGTCTAGCACAAGATACACCTATGACTCAGGAAGCCCACGACTTTAGTCGTGGGTAGTTCACTAATTCAATCTGCAAATTAGCATAGAAGGTGGTGAAATGGACAAGATAAATGTGGCTGTACTCGGTGCTACTGGAATGGTTGGACAGAGGTTTATACAGCTTCTTGAAAATCATCCTTTCTTTGAACTGAATGAACTGGCAGCTTCTGAGAGGAGCGCTGGAAAGAAATATTCTCATGCAGCCAGATGGTATCTCGAGGGGAACATCCCTGATAGAATAAAGGATATGGAAGTAAAGCTTATAGACCCTGAGAAGCTGAAGGCAGATATAGTATTTTCTGCCCTTCCAAGTGGTGTAGCCAGAGAGATAGAACCCAGGTTTGCTGAAGCTGGCTTTATGGTATGCAGCAATGCAGGTGCATATAGAATGGGCGAAGATATTCCTCTCCTCATACCTGAAGTGAACCCCGAACATATTGATATGATTGAGGTGCAACAGGATAGTAGGGGCTGGGACGGAGCAATAATCACCAATCCCAACTGCTCCACAGTTATGATAACTCTGCCATTCAAACCTATTTACGACAGCTTCGGTATAAGTAGAGTTTTTATCTCAACAATGCAGGCTCTATCAGGGGCAGGCTACAATGGCGTGCCCAGCATGGCTATAGTTGATAATCTCATTCCATTCATAAAGGGCGAGGAAGATAAGGTAGAGACTGAAGTGCTGAAAATTCTTGGAAAATTCAATGGCAGCAGTATAGAGTTTGCCGACATCAAACTTTCTGCTCACTGCAACAGAGTTGGAGTAATTGACGGGCACACCGAAACAGTCAGTCTTGAAACACAGGAGAAGGTTGATATTGAGGAAATTAAAAAAGCTCTGCGTGACTTCACCGGTGAACCCCAGAGGCTAAGACTTCCCACTGCACCTGAGAAGCCGATTATAGTTAGAGAGGAGCAGGACAGGCCGCAGCCCAGATTGGATAGGGATGCTCTTGGTGGTATGGCTGTAACAGTAGGGAGGGTTAGAAAAGACCCGATTCTAGATGTAAAGTTTGTTGCTCTCGGCCACAATACAATAAGAGGGGCTGCAGGAGCAAGTGTTCTCAATGCTGAGCTTCTTGTGAATAAGAAGAAGGTTTAAAATGGAGATTGGAGGGAATATTATTGAAAAAATGGAGCTTCTCAATGTTGCCAGAAAAGAAGTAAAAAAAGTCATTGTAGGTCAGGATAGAGTGCTCGGAAGGCTTCTCACCTGCCTGCTCTGCGATGCTTATATACTGTTAGATGGTGTTCTAGTATTGGCTAAAACTCTTATGACAAACACGCTAGCCAGTACAATAGATGCAAAATTTTCAAAAATTCAGTTTACGATATTGTGAGCGGGAAAGCCCACGAACTTTAGTCGTGGGAATATGTCAGCATGAGGCAGACTATGATGATAGCTATCTTTTTTACTGAAGGAGGGAAACAACTCGCAGAGAAACTAATATCCCATTATCCAGAGCTTGAACTATATACCATTGAGGCTCTGTCAGATGAGAAAGCAGAGGAGTTTGAGAAACCTCTAAGTTTCTTTGTCTCAAATAACTGGAGGGAAAGTAAGGCAATTATCTTTATCTCAGCCCTCGGAATTGCTGTCAGAGCTATAGCTCCATCTGTAGGGAGCAAGCTCGATGACCCTGCTGTAATATGTATAGATGAGAAGGGAACTTTTGTTATAAGCCTTCTTTCCGGGCATATAGGTGGAGCAAATGCTCTTGCAAGAGAAATCGCAGAGAAGATTGGAGCCTTGCCAATTATAACAACTTCAACAGATATACAGGGAAAGCCCTGTCTTGAAGAGCTGGCAAATAGTCATTCTCTTGTTATTGAAAGTCCTGAAGATATTAAAAAGGTCAACTCGGCAATAACTAATGGTAGAAGAGTAGCTGTTATTAGCGATTATCTTGAAAAAGTTGAAGGTTTTCCTCTTTATACTATAGATTCAGAATTAAAAGATTACGATTTATTTATTATGGTTACCAGTAGGCTTTCTGATATAAATGCCGAGCATGTATATCTCAGGCCAAAAAATCTTGTGGCAGGTATAGGCTTCACAACAAGAGTCACAGCAGAGGAGATGACAGAGAAGATAAAAATGAGATTTGAAGAAAGAGGTTTGAGTATAAAAAGCCTTACTGCTCTTGCAACAGTTGACTTCAAGGCAGACAGCAGGGAATTGAAGAAAGCTGCTGAAATTCTTAATATCGAGGTGATTTCCATTCCTGTAAAAGAGATTAGAAATGTAGAGAATAAATTTAAAGTATCGGAATTTGTCAGGACAAGTATTGGACTTGGAAGTGTTGCCGAACCCTGTGCTCATATTGCCAGTAAAAAAGGAGAAATGATTATAAACAAAACTTCCCTTGGTGGTATCACACTTGCTGTGGCAGAGGTGAAAAGGTCAATCACCCACGACTAAAGTCGTGGGCTTGTCTCGTGAGAGGCAAGGGTAACAGGTTGATTAGGAGGCATAAATATGCAGCAGTTATTGGTAGAGTTAAAGAACACACCAGAGGATGCTCCTCAAGTCCTCTGCTCTGTAAGTGGGGCATTAAACAGAGAG
>QIGD01000201.1 GCA_003229935.1 Methanobacteriota archaeon
CCGAGATACTGGGAAACAGTGGACCTTGAAAGTCCTGTCTTTGTTTCGATATCTCCTGACATAACCTCCCTTTCACCACACAGTTCTCTTATAACCCTGATGGATGCTTCCCTTTCTTTTGATATTTTCTTCAAAACTGTTTTAAGCTTTTCAAATAACTCCGAATTTTTTTCTTTGATAAGTACTTCTTTAGGATGGTAAATACCGGAATCTCCAAAATATTTAACACATTTATCAAAAATAGATTTTCTTGTGTTATAATCTTCTTTTGGAGTAGCGATAAGGAATCTCCAGAGGTTGTCATATTTTTCCTTTAAGAGACTGATTTCGCTGTAGAACTCTGATTTTATAGGTCTGGGATTATCCTCATCCACCAATATATTGCCAAATTCTTTCCACGGGTCCTTTCTGGGAAATATTATCGAAATATCCTCATCGACGTAGTTCTCAAATTCTCCCTTTTCTACAGGATTATCACGTATATCCTTGGCCTTTTGCTTTGCTCGTAAAGGAGAGGAATGGTCCAGCATATATGTTCTCTTGTATAGCCTCCTGGAAAACAAGCGGTTGACACAATCTCTGGAAACCTCATTATGTCCTTTCAGCATCGAAAGAAGTTCCTCATCGCCAACCAGGAATAGAATGTCGCCATTTTCTTCGTTTAGCCATTGTCTAATTGCTTCAGAGAGCATAACATCAGCAATCATGATAGCATGGTGAAGATAGGCAACTCTATAAAGATACCACCTAGCATTTAATATAATTTCAATAGACTCTAAGATTGTCCTTTCATTTGCAAAAACTGTTCGCATTCTACCAGTTTGGTCCATCCCTAACCTAAAAGCAGAGTATATTCTATCGTCATAGTCCACTGCTTTAAGACCTAGATGAAATCCATCTCTCAAGATATAATCCAAATTGTCAGCATCGATGTTGTTATCGAGGATATCCTTAAGTTCCTGGTATGTGCCATCATAGACATTACGTATTTCTTCAATAGTCTCACGGTTTAACACATCACTAATGAATTTTGTATTTTCTATTTCAGATGATTTCAGTATCCCGTGATTAACGAGCTTTTCCTTAATGTTTCCTGTAAGTATAACATCCCTAATTTTCTCATGGGAAGGTATCATACGAATACTCTCTTCAACCCTATGAGAAAAACATGAGTGCGATACGTCATGAAGAAGAGATGCCAGATATAAAATCCTTCTTTTGTCTGGCGAGATGGGCAGCTTTGATTTAACGATGATATTCTCGACAAGCCACCGTACTCCTATGCTATGCTCAAAACGGGTGTGAGTTGCCCCAGGGTAAACCAGATAAGAGAGCCCCAACTGCTTGACTCTTGAAAGCCTTTGCATTTCATACGTATTGATGAGTCTGTATTCTTCCTGCGTTAAGGATACATCGCCATGGAGAGGGTCTCGAACTCGGTACATGTAAAGTATATTAGAACTAAAGGTTTATAAGCTTTGTGTTTAAAAAGATGGTTATTTCCAACGATTATTAAACAATTATCATTAAATTAAAGTGTAGTTTATATATGATTTCGAATAATTTGGTTTATAGGTTGAAAAGTTGAGAGGTGTTCAACACGATTCTAAATATTTTCAAAGCCCACCAAAAAGGTTAAATAACAGGCTGGACAGACTGAAAAGATAGGTGCACCATAGGTAACTACTACGTTGAAACTTTTAAAATGTTGAACGAAACGTTGAAGTGTGAGAAAATGTTCCCCAGTAAAAAGCAACAGGAGATGGTATGATGACTTCTGGAAAAGACTATGTTAAGAAGGGATTTGAAGACATGGAAAAGTGGGGGTATTCAAAAAATCCCTATTTACATCACCCCCTGGAAAAGAAGAAGGAATTTGATTCGCTTTTTGTCGGTAGGGAGAAGGAGATAAGGAATTTTTTCAAAAAATTCGTATCTGGCACCAATGCTTTTTGTATTGAGGGAAGTTTCGGTGTAGGTAAATCAACCTTTAAAAATCGATGTTTTAGCGAGATAAAAGTAGAAGAAAACAGAGATGTTTTCAACTTCATCATAACAGACACCATCTCAGTAGTAGAAACAGAAAGTCCAGGGGAGTTCCTGATTGATATTCTCAGAGTGACATTGGACAGCATTAAGCCTTACCGTGAATACTTAAAAGAAGAGAACAAAAAAACTCTTTTTGAAATAGAAAACATCGTCACGAAAAGTGACGCTAAAGGTAACTCTTATGGTTCAAATATACCCATTATTCATGGACAACGAGAGTCTACGTCCAGCACGTCCGTCCAGCCCATAAACCTCCTGACACAAGATTTCATAATTAACAGACTGATAAAAATCGGCAACATCGTAAGAGAGGACCTAAAGGCAAGAATATTGATTACCTTAAACAACCTTGAAAAAGAAAAAATCAATGACCAGGGAAAAATTACCACACTCATAGAAATGCTGAGAGACCTTATCTTTTCGGAGTTTATTCTCGTCTTTATTGGCGACATTCAACTGAAAAGCCGTCTTACAAGTAGCGGTAGATTGCGTTCAGTTTTCGGAGAAAGCATAGAACTATCTCCTCTGTCTCTTGATGAATTTCAATTTGCCGTCGACCGCCGCCTGAAATACTCGGCGATTAAAGGAAATTATACCTCTCCTGTGGGAGACGACGTTTTAGAGTATATGTTCTCAAAATGCGGTGGGGACATCAGGTGGGCATTTAACTTTCTTCATAATATATTTGAAGAGATATTCCTTGAAAATTATCCAATTAGAACATACTATCTTTCTGATATCGAACCCATCTGTATTAAAATTGCCAGAAATACATTCAATGGATTAGA
>QIGD01000202.1 GCA_003229935.1 Methanobacteriota archaeon
ACTAAAATGGATAAAAATGGGATTCTCAAATGAAATTACAAGAAAACATGGTGAAAATAAAAACTGACAGGATAAATTTTGAATAAATGGGGGTGTTGGGAGAGATGAAGGGCTTTTAAGATGGGTTATGCAACAGTCTCCAATATAGACAACATGTATTCCGAGCAGATTAGCCTTGTATTCTATCATCTGTCGAAGCTGATAGAACGACCAACTGTTTAGGGAATACCTGAACGACCAAGTAGATTTGGCATTACGAATGCCTTCCAAGTTCTCCATCTTCAAGTCACTTTTACTATCTTTTGCCATATAGACAATCTTTCGACTCATCTTATGGTTCAATTCATTTATTATTTTCTGCTCTCGATTCCTGATTCGCTTAACCTTCCTATACTCTCCCCTTCTTTGCAAATCCATCCTAATATTTTTGTATTTGTTATGAATATGATATGCCATCTTACCTAATTTCATAACCTTGCCTGTCCGGGGTTTCCGACAACAGCACAGTGGCCTGTGGTGTTCATGTCAATCTCAATATAGTTGTCTGTTTCATGTTGAGATGGTACAAGAGTAGAGAAACTTTATGAAACAGGATATACTGAATGGGAAATAAGTTTCTTCACGGGATTACCAGGATATGTTGTGAAACAATATGTGGAGATGATGGAGATGATTGATGAATTCAAGAAAGAGGAACAGTCCAGGTAAAGGGAAAGGTAGAAGGTCATATGACACTATGTAAGGATATAAAACAAAGGTTTATTACTAATTTGAGAAGACAATATTTATCTAATTAAAGGTATAATCACTTTCGATTTAATCTGTAGATGTGGCTGCAAGAATTGATTAAAACTTTTTAAATTATTCAATATTATCTTCAATTATTGTTTCTTGAGTAATCTCTTTTGTCAATTTGATTTGTTCAGTTATTTGTTTTTGCTTCCATGTTCCTTTCATAAACCAAACGATTGTTATAATTGCGGCAATAATATTAGTTGCTGGAAACGCTATCCATAAACCAATCTCTGCAAATGCTGTGTGTTTTGATAAAATATAAGCTAAAGGAACTCTTAAAACCCACAAGGATATTATGGATAAAACCATAGAAATCATAGTATTTCCTGAACCTCTAAAAGCACCACTCAAAGCCATTTGTATCCCAATAAAACCAAATGTTAAAGCCATTATTTTAATAAACAAAGCGCTTGTCTGAATAGTCTCTAAATCTCCTGGAATGAAAAATGCAGCAATGGGTTTCGCAAATAAGAATGTGACTATTCCTGCGAGTGTTAAAATAATAAAACCTGTTAAAGAGCTTAGTTCTGCTATTTCTTCTGCTCGTTTTATTTTACCCGCGCCAATATTCTGACCCACTAACGTTGAAGTAGCCATTGATAATCCTAACGCAGGAATGATAATAAAACTCAATATCCTACTACCAATTCCATATGCAGCTAAAGTAAGTGTTCCAAAAGTCGTAACTAAGAAAGTCATTATAATCATTCCCAACGCTCTTGTTGATTGTTCAATAGAAGCAGGAAATCCAAGCCGAAACATTTTTTTTAGTAAAGGAACATCTGGTTTTAAATCGTTTAAGTCTAACTGTATTTGATGTTTTCCTCTTAGTAATAGTATTATGCCGATTATTGCTGCTAATCCTTGTGTGCCAATAGTGGCAACTGCTGCTCCACCAACACCAAAAGCAGGAATAGAACCATAACCAAAGATAAATAGAGGGTCAAGAATTAAATTTAATAAAACAGTTCCAAAGACAATGTACATAGGGGTTTTAACATCTCCAACACCACGCATTAAAGACTGGAAAGCCATAAATGTAAACATAAAAATCGTTCCAATAAAAGAAATTTTTAGATATACAACTGCACTTGAAAAAACGCTTGGTTCAACACCCATTAAATTGACAAAAAAAGGGGACAAAAGATAACCAGCAGTAGCAAGAACGATTGAAATGATAAAAACCATCATCAATGTTTGAGATGTAATATGGTCTACTGCTTTTTTGTCCTCTCTTCCTTTATATTGGGCAGCAAGGATAGTGCCAGCCATTGCTAGACCTCCACCCAGAGAAATAAGAAGGAAAATGAACGGAAAACTAATAGAAACAGCAGCGATTGCAACTGTTCCAAGCCGTCCAACCCAGAAAGTGTCTGTCAATTGATAACCAGTCTGCAAAATATTCGCAAAAATAATTGGCACTGATAATGCTAGCAGAGATTTTAAAACAGATCCCTCAGTCAAGTTGTTATGCTTTATTATAATCCCTCATATTTTGTTAAATTTAGTACTTCGTAAAGTAGAGTCTGAGCTTAAAGAAGGCTCATCCCTATAAACTATCTTGGAACTGTGCATAAAAACCTTGACAGTTTCCAGACGCCTCTTCATTCCTCCTGAAAAGTTTCTGACCTTCTCGTCTACTCTGGATTCAAAGTCCGCAAACTTTAAAGCTCTCTCCACCTTTTCCTCCAGCTCTCTATCTTCAATGCTGTATAACATAACATGGAAAATTAAAATCTCTCTGGCACTCATGTCATTTTTAAGTACATTTCTTTGATGCACAAGACCTATGCTCTCCATCACCTTCATTGCCTTTTCGACAACATTGTAACCATTCACATAAACTTCCCCTGATGTAGGCATGAGAAGTGTCATTAAGATTTTAATTGTTGTTTTCTTTCCTGCCCCATTAAGTCCCAGAAATCCAAATATCTCTCCTTCCTTAACTGAAAAGCTCACACCATTTAAAGCTTTAATACCATTATACTCCTTGGCAAGGTTGCGAGTTTCTACAATCATGACGTTACATAGATATGAAAACATATAAATATTTCGATTCCGAACTGTTCGAAGTCGTAATATGACAGGCTATATGAAAATAGTTTATATGGTGGCCAATGATTATCTGTCAGCTAACTTTCGTTGTTTATTTGGCTTTTTTGTAAAAAGACTAACCATGCATCTGGTGTTGCAGGTCCACTTTCTATGCATTTTCTTAAGCCTAAGAAGTTAAAAGAACATTCTTCCTTATGTCTGGATTACAACAGGAACTATCTATATTAATACTTTGAGAGCTATACATGACAGGACATAAGTTTATCCCAGAATTTAAGCAGGAAGAGTTTACTATGGGCTTACAGATAAATAACTTATCGAAATTAACTTTATTTGAGAGTGTGTA
>QIGD01000203.1 GCA_003229935.1 Methanobacteriota archaeon
TGGCGGGAAAAGGATTATCTTAAAGGTGAAACTGTCGAAGTAGGGGTTATAATCTTGCCAACCAGGGGCTGTTCATGGGCTCATAAGGGTGGCTGTTCCATGTGTGGTTATGTTTATGATTCTCTCGACTCTTCTCAGGAAACTGTGCTTAAGAACTTTAGAAAAGCCTTTGAGAAATTAAATGGTGTGAGATATCTCAAGATTTTTAATTCTGGCAGTTTTTTTGATGAGGGGGAGATTTCCAGTGAAACAAGAGAAGAGATTCTCGCTGCTGTTGATTCTGCTGGGAGTATAGAGAGGCTTCAGGTGGAATCCAGACCAGAGTTTATAACTGAATCTGCCCTTAAATACTCCACAGAATTCAGTAAGGAGCTTGAAGTTGGCATAGGTCTTGAAACAGCCAGCGATAAAATAAGAGAGGTCTCAATTAATAAGGGTTTCACTTTTGAGGATTTTAAAATTGCTGTAGAGAGATGCAAAAAATATGGAGTGAAGATTAAAGCCTATCTTCTGATTAAACCTCTATTTTTATCTGAGAAGCTTGCCATGGAGGATGCTATAGCTTCAGCTGAAGAAGCTGCCAGATTGGGTGTGGATAGAATTTCATTTAATCCAATGAATGTTCAGCGCTTCACACTTGTAGAGAGGTTATTCCTCAATAAAGAGTATTCTCCGCCATGGCTATGGAGTGTGGTGGAAATTCTGAAGAGGGTTAGTGAGATAGTTGATGTGCCTGTTATATGCAAGCCTACTGCAGCTGGTAAAGCCAGAGGTGCAAGCAACTGCAGGCAGTGCAGTGATGATGTAGCCAAAGCCATTGAAATGTTTTCAGCCACCCAGCAGGTGAGCTATCTTAATAACCTTGATTGCAGTTGCAAAGAAGAGTGGAGATTAAAGCTTATGTACGAGGAGGTAACATTTTAATATTATGAGAATTAAAGGCAAGATAGTTTTCTCAGGAATTGTAGAGGGACAACTGGTTGTTAGCAAGAAGGCTATAAGTTTTCTCGGAGGGGTTGATGTTGAGACTGGAGTTATCAGGGAAAGAGGACATCCTCTGGAAGGGATAGGTCTCAAAGGTAAGATTCTTCTTCTTCCCCGGGGTAAGGGTTCGACTGTTGGTAGTTATACGCTTTACCAGATGAAGAAAAATGGTGTTGCACCCTCTGGCATTTTTTCTGTTCAGGGTGATGAGATGGTGGCAAGTGGTGCAATAATCTCTGAAATTCCAATGTTATATGAGCCAAGGGGTGAGCTTCTAAATATACCCTGTGGAAAAAGAGCTATACTAAATGCAAAAGAAGGGTATCTTGAGGTGCAGGATTGATCACTCTAGAAGAGGGTTATGAAGGAGTTGCTAAAGGCTTTCTTATTTCTAACTATTCTGTGGGGGAAAATGCTCTTAGATTTAGGGTTATTCCGAAGTACAGTCATGATATCAGTTTCAACCTTGTGAAGGAGAGTTTCAAAGGAACAAAAGTATATCCATTCTACAGGAAGTCAGGCGGAGATTATTTTATTACACTTGTTATTCATAAAGGTAGAGAATTCAGTCTCCCTGCTTATGCTCATATCCTTCTGATTATTGCAACCTTTGTAACTGTAACTCTGGCAGGATATATACAGTGGGCAAAGGGAAATATAATTGAAAGTATTGTTTTTTCTATTGCGCTTATGACCATTCTCATGGGTCATGAGCTGGGCCACTACATACAGGCAAGAATAAGGAAGGTTAAGGCAACCCTGCCATTTTTTATTCCTGTACCACCAAACATATTCCCCTTTGGAACTATGGGTGCGGTTATAACTATGAGTGAACCATTAACAGACAGAAGTACAATTCTGAGGGTTGGTATTGCCGGGCCAATAGTAGGCTTTTTGCTTTCTCTTCCTGTTGTTTACTACGGGCTTATGCATTCCACAATTGTACCCACTGCGGTGGTATATCAGAAGAGTGAGATTATTTTTGTAATGCCTCTTGCCATGCAGCTAATCTCAATGCATATTTTTGGAAATATTGCTCATGGTATGAGTATTGAGCCCAATCCTCTTGCCATGGCAGGCTGGATTGGTTTATTTGTGACTGCTTTGAATTTGATTCCTCTGGGTCAGCTTGATGGAGGTCATGTTATCAGAGCACTTTTTCCAGAGAGATATACAATAATTTACAAGGGTGCATTTATTCTACTTATAGCCCTTGGATTGTTTATATGGCCAGGGTGGCTATTCTGGGCTTTCATTGTCTATCTGCTCACAAGACTAAAACACCCCGGACCTCTCAATGATATTTCTGAGCTGAACACAAAGGAAAAGCTTCTTGGTGTTGTTTATATCCTTCTTCTTGTCCTGAGCTTTATACCTGTCCCCTTTCTGATGAGATGATTATAACAGCAGATACCACTGACATACTCCCACGACTAAAGAGGCTGTCCGACAATTACTCTCAGTAATAAAAATACTGCTCATTTTAGAGAATAAAGGCTAAATTTAGCTTATTTCTCGTAGTATTTTTGATTACGGGACAGCCTCTTTAGTCGTGGGAGTATGTCAGTGAATGTATTCAATCAGTTTTATTATTTGTAGCAAGCTG
>QIGD01000204.1 GCA_003229935.1 Methanobacteriota archaeon
GAGGTATATCTGGTGGAGGGTGATAGCGCAGGTGGAAGTGCAAAGCAGGGAAGAGATAGACGATTTCAGGCAATTTTGCCTCTGAGAGGTAAGATTCTTAATGTTGAGAAGGCAAGACTGGATAAAATACTCAAGAATGAGGAGATTAGAACAATGATAACTGCAATTGGTGCAGGTATAGGCGAGGAATTCAAGGTTGAAAAGGCAAGGTATCATAGAATTATAATTATGACAGATGCTGATGTAGATGGAGCACACATAAGGACGCTGCTATTAACTTTCTTCTACAGATATATGGGGTCTTTGATTGAGAAGGGTTATATATATGTTGCTCAGCCTCCTCTCTACAGAGTTAAAAAGGGTAGAAAAGAAGTTTATGTCTATTCAGATAATGAGCTTGAGAATATTTTAAAAGAGATGGGTAAAAACAGTACAAATCTCCAGAGATATAAGGGTCTTGGAGAGATGAATCCTGAGCAGTTATGGGAAACAACAATGAACCCGGAAACAAGAACTCTCTTGAGGGTGACACTAGAAGATACTATTGAAGCTGATAAAGTCTTCACAGTTCTCATGGGTGGCGATGTTCAGCCCAGAAGGGAGTTTATACAGGAGCATGCAAAGGAAGTAAGAGTGCTGGATATCTAAATTCCACGTATCCTCTTATTTCTAATTGGATATGCATCAATCACCACCCATTGAAATGGGGTGGTCTCCAGTCTTTAGCTGAGGGAGTATGTCAAATACTTCAATGCACTGGTAACAGTATATGCATCTGGAGTAGTCTACCTCAGGCTTATTGTTCTTAACAATAATATATCTCTTGGGACAGACATAAAAACATGCATTGCAGCCACCACAGTTGTTAAGGTATTTAAATTCTAAAAATACAGCTTGTCAATGAGGGCAAGATTATAACAGACACTACAAAAGAATATATACCAGTTTTTACTATTATTCTGTGGTGTTTGTTATGTCTCTTCATGCTGTTAATAAGATATGGATGAATGGCTCTCTGGTAAATTGGGAAGACGCTAAGATTCATGTGCTCACTCATGCTCTGCATTATGGTACTGGAGTGTTTGAAGGAATAAGGTGCTACAGCACTCCTTCTGGTTCTGCTGTTTTCAGGCATCGGGATCACATCTCGAGGCTCTTCGATTCAGCAAAACTTTATTATATGGACATTCCCTATTCACAGGAGCAGATTATGCAGGCTGTTAAAGATACAATTAAAGTAAATGGGCTGGATAAATGTTATATAAGACCAATAGTTTTCCGTGGCTATGGCGAGATGGGTTTAAATCCCCTCAATGCTCCAGTTGATGTTTCAATAGCTGTGTGGCCATGGGGTGCCTATCTTGGCGAGGAGGGTTTGGAGAAAGGCATAAGAGTTAAAACGTCAAGCTATCAGAGAATTCCATCCAATACTTTACCTTCAATGGCCAAGGCAACTGGACAGTATATAAACTCGATTCTCGCAAAAGTCGAGACTATGAAAGCTGGCTATGATGAAGCTCTCCTTCTGGATTCACGTGGCTTTGTGAGCGAAGGTCCTGGAGAGAATATATTTATAGTCAAGGATAATGTCATATACACACCGCCTGAACATGCAAGTATTTTGAAGGGTATCACAAGAGATTCTGTTATACAGATTGCGAGATACCTCGGTTATAAGGTTGTGGAGCAGGATATAACAAGGGCTTCTATTTATCTTGCTGATGAAGCTTTATTCACTGGTACTGCAGCAGAGATAACTCCCATAAGGGAGATAGACAGCTATGAGATAGGCGAACCTGGTAAAATTACCAAGGAAATACAGAAGGTCTTCTTTGATATAATAACTGGTAGATTTGATGAGTTCGGTGGATGGCTCGATATTATCTAAAGCTCATCTCTCTCCGCAAGAATAAGTAAGGCATTAGTTATAGCTACAGCAACAGAGCTTCCACCTCTGTTTCCCCTAACTGCAATAGAAGGAATTTTTCTCTTAAGTATTTCCTCCTTAGATTCGGCAGCTCCGACAAAGCCAACAGGCGAGGCAACAACAAAGCCAGGCTTTATACCCTTATCAATAAGATTACAGAGTTCAAATAAAGCAGTGGGAGAGTTACCTATAACAACAAAACTTCCTTCTATTTCCTTAGCCTGATTTCTGAAGGATGCCCTCGCTCTTGTGATTCCCTGCTTTTCTGCAGATTCAATAACTTCGCTGTTGTTTATGAAGCAAAATGTAGATTCAATAAGAGATGAATTTTTTATTCCGGCTCTCACCATATTAACATCAGTTATGACTTTAACCCTGTTCCTTATAAGCTTTAAAGCCTGCATGATAGCATTCTCATGAAATACAAGAAGGTCGGAAAAGGTATAATCGGCAGTGGAATGAATAACCCTCTTCACAACCTCTCTCTCCAGATATGGAAATTTCCCGAGTTTTCTTTCTATAATTGAAAAGCTTTTTTTTTCAATTTCTTCTGCTTCTGTCATGATCCTCTGGGCAAGGAAACCAACCATTTCAATGGTTGGAGGAATTGCCCTACCTCACAAATTTTAAAATTGTATTCCTTTTCCATA
>QIGD01000205.1 GCA_003229935.1 Methanobacteriota archaeon
GCATTGATGTATTTTAATATTGAGGTTTTTCTTGACAATTTTACCACACCTGCTACACTCTTGAGATGTGTTTTTAGGATTTACAAAGGTTGCTACTTTACCAGCCCATTCTGCCTTGTACGCAGTGAACGATTGTAAAATATTCCATGACACATCTGATATACTTTTTGCTAAATGATGATTTCTCATCATATTTTTTATCTTCAAATCTTCAAATCTTCAAAGGCTATAAAATCGTATTTCTCCACAAGCTTTTTGCTAAGTTTTTGATGAAAGTCCATTCTTTGCTGTCTGATATGTCTGTGAACCTTAACCACTTTAATTCTCTGCTTGTTTCTATTATGTGAACCTATCTGTTTTCGTGATAGTTTTCGCTGTTCTTTAGCCAGTTTGTGTTCTGATTGTAATAAGAATTTTGGAGGTTCTTCCTTTTCTTTATTACTCAATGTAACCAATGTAACTAATGGATTTATACCCACATCAATACCTACTGCTGATTTTATTACTGTTTTCTCTGGTAAAGAATCAGTTATTTCAACAGAAAAAGAAGCATACCAAGCATCTATGTCTCCTTTTATTGTGCATGTTTTAATCTTTCCTGTCATATTCCTATGAAGTTTAATATTAATATCGCCAATTTTAGACAAATGTAATTTACTACCTATTATTTCTAAGCCTGTCTGTGGGTAAGTGAAATTATTATATCGAGTATAACTTTTGAAGCGTGGATATTCTGGTGATTCATGATTTTTAAGATGTCTAAAGAAGTTCTCAAATGATTTATTAACTCTTCTCAAGACATTTTGCAATACCTGACTGTGAACAAGAGGTAAATATTTATCATGTTTTTTCTGCACAGGTAAAGCCTTACTTTGACTTTTCACTGTAATCCATTGTTTTGGTATAGGTAGTCTATAGAGTTCTCCCTGTACTTTTCTGCTACCAAGAGCATTATTATACAAATCCCTGCATGTATCCAGAGTTGCCTCTAATTTTACTATCTGCTTTTTACTTGGATACAGCCTGTATTTGTAGCTCTTTAGCATTACACCTCATTTCGTCATTTTTGTGTTTGTTTCTATAATTAAATTTAAATTTAACTTTATTATCCAATTTACAATTAATTAGAGATATTTAATTATATATATTTAGTTATATTATCGCATTCATCCAACAACTAAAGTCGTTGGTTTTCTGCTATGTTTGTCATAAAGAGAAGAAAGAAAAGCTTTGAAGAGAAGTGAAACCAGCAATCTTCTCAATTAATCACAACTTTTTTTTAGTTAAATACCGATGAAGTTCTAATATGAAGATAATACATAAAGACTTTAAGGAAGGAAAAATCAAGCTGAAAATCGGGACTCTTGATGACCTCTGGTATCTGAAGAGTATTATCGAAAAAGGGGACATTCTTGAAGGGATAAGTTTCAGAAGAGTTAAAGATGAGGAAAAGAAGAGGGCAGACAGGGGTGAGAAAGTCAAAATGTACCTTGGAATAAAGGTAAGTAATGTAGATTTTTCAGGCTATGGCTTTCTCCTGAGAGTTACGGGCACCATTGAATTTGGTCCTGAAGACCTTGTTAGCTTTGGCTCTCATCATACTATAGATGTAAAAGTTGGCAGCATAGTAACTATAAAGAAGGAGGTGTGGAAAAAATGGCACCTTGAAAGGCTCAGGGAGGCTGAGAAGGAAGGAGGTGCACCTATTCTTATAATTGCCGCCATTGAAGATGGTGAAGCAGAGTTTGGTATAGTAAGGAGATATGGTGTTGACTTTGTTGCCAGAGTCTTGGGACCAACCTCCGGTAAGAGATACGCAAAACAGCAGGAATCAATGATAAAGAAATTTTATATTGATGTGGCAGAGAAAATACAGGAGCTTGTTCAGAGAGAGAAACCTGAGGCAGTAATAATAGCCGGTCCTGGGTTCTGGAAGGAGAATCTTTTAAAGGTGATTAATGAGAAATTTTCTAAAATATCCGATAAGTGTTTTCTTGAGAATATAGGTTCTGGAGGGAAATCAGGAATATATGAAGTATTAAAACGGGGTGTAGCTGAGAGAATAGCCAAAAATTGCAGAATTGCAAGAGAATCTCAGCTTGTCGAAAAACTTCTTGGGGAGATAGGTAAAGATAGAGGAAAGGCTGCCTATGGATTGAAAGAGGTTGAGAAGGCACTTGAATACGGTGCTGTGGTAATACTCCTGCTAAGTGAAAAATTTGTTAAGGAGTATGAGATGAGTGATAAAATTATTGAGAAGGCAAAGGCGTCAAAAAGTGAAGTTATGATTCTGAGTTCTGAACATGAAGCTGGAGAGAGACTGGAAGCTATAGGGAAAATAGCAGCTATATTGAGGTTTCCACTCAGCTTCTGAGTATATTATATTATCTTATCTTAGCTACTTATATCTGAATTACCTACCAACTGATAAATTACATCACTTATCTTCTGGAAGTTCACAGGCTTTGTAATGTGTTCATCTGCTCCGGCTTCAAAGCTCGTTTTAATATCATCTTCAAGAAAAAGAGCGCTGAGCATCACCACCGGTATACTGTTAATCTTTGGATTACTTTTTATTTTTCTGCAGACTTCCCAACCGTTAATATCAGGCATCATTATGTCCAGAATAACAAGGTCAATTTTTGTGTCTGAGTTGATAATATCAAGGGCTTTATTACCACCATCCGCAGTTATAACTTTATAACCCTTATATTTAAGAATTTTCTCCATAAGAATTAAGACATCCTCTTCATCATCTACTACCAGTATGTTTGTCATAATATTCTCCCATATTTATCATATGCTTCAAGATATATAAAAATATGTATCACCAGCATCACCACTTTTAACTCGGGAGCTTTTTAAGATTCTGGGGTGATATATATGCAATGGATAAGAGTTCAGAGAGAGGACTTTAATATTAAAAGGGAGATTGAAACGGTAATGAATTTTTCCTCACGCATTGGTGGTATAGTTAGTTTTCTCGGCACAGTCAGAGATTCCTCCAAGGGAAAGGAGGTTGAAAAACTTGAATTTGAATATTATGAGGGTATGGCAGAGAAAAAGCTGGAAGAGATACGCAGAGAGGCAATAGAGAAGTTTAATGCTATTCAGATAAATATAATACATAGATATGGCGAGGTTGACATAGGTGAAAATATAGTTCTTATTGTGGCTGGTGCAGAGCACAGAAAGGATGCCTTTGAAGCCTGCAGATACTGTATAGACGAGCTTAAAAAGCATGTACCTATATGGAAAAAGGAGTATACAAAGGAAGGTGAAGTCTGGGTTGAAGAACATCCGTGAAATCAGTGTAGAGTTAATCACCTCTCACTTTCGCAAGGAGTCTTCTTGCCAAAACAGATAAAATTCCATACTTTGTTTCATCTGGCTAAATATTGCTTTCTCACCTTTTATGACAAACATAGCAGAAAACCAACGACTTTAGTCGTTGGATGAATGCGTTACTGTATAATGAATATTAAATTTTAATCTAATGATG
>QIGD01000206.1 GCA_003229935.1 Methanobacteriota archaeon
ACTTACAGAGCAGAGGACTTGAGGAGCATCCTCTGGTGTGTTCTTTAACTCTACCAATAACTGCTGCATATTTTAATGCCTCCTAATCAACATGTTACCCTTGCCTCTCACGAGACAAGCCCACGACTAAAGTCGTGGGTGATTGACTATGGAGTCAGACTAAAGTTTATCTATTGAAAACAATGTTGACAAACCGACATAGAATATCTTTCTGATTTATTTTTTTATAATATCTATATACTTCTTGAGTCCCTTCTTAAGTTCAAAGAGAGATGAAAGACTAACAAGATATTCACCTTCATCACCCTCGACAATCAGTGGTTCTCTGCTCATAAGAGAGTCAAGATCTATTTCATAAATCCCGTCTCCAGCTTTGATATTCCATATTGCATCCTTTTCAATATCATTTATAACTCTACTTAAACTCTCACTTTTCACCTTTTTTGCATTGCTATCTCTCTCTATTTTTTCTGCCTCTTCATGAGTGAGCTTTCTAAAATAAAAAAACATTCTGTTACCACATTCGCACCCTCTAAGGATTCTCTCATCATTTTCCTGGTAAACTTTTCCGCATTTTGTACATTTGTGTGGCATTTTCTCACTTCTTCTTTTTTGACTTCGGTATATCAAGCTTTGCAAACATTGATATATAGTCAGGCCCTCGCTTTATTGCTTCAATAAGTCTTGTAGGCCCAACTATTGTTAAGCCTGTCTTCCTACCGGAAATATAGCCTGCTATTTTATCTCTCAAAGTGCTTTCGTGATCAATCCTGTAAAATTCAATACCGTGAAAATTTTCAGTATCAATCTCTCGCATTGTTGTCTCTATAAGTTCTGCCTCTTCAATAGGGTCGAGAGTTTCCTCAAGGATAAGAATCACATTCTCTTTAATTTTTCCAATAATAAAATTAATTTTTTCAATTTTTGTCTTGCTTTCCAGGGTTTCCGATGAAACAAAATCTAGCTGAAGATCCATATACTCACCTCACGTCAGGTAATTTTCAATAGCTTTATAAAGCTCATCAAGGTTCTTTCCGGTAGCTGCACTTATTGGGACAACCAGATGCTGGGGAAAGGCACTCTCAATAGCATCAGGTTTTGAACCTTTAATGTCTATTTTGTTAGCAATGATAATCATGGGAATGCCTCTAGCTTCGAGATTGCCTATGATTGTCACATTAACCTGAGTATAGGGGTCTACAGTAGAGTCCATAACCACCAGAACTGCGTCAACATTATCCAGCCATTTTATGGCTTCTATAACACCCTTTGTAGCTTCTTTTGCTCTAGTCTTTGCCTCCTCATCGTCCATTCCAAATCCCATGAATCTCTTATAGTCAACCTGAGTAGCTATCCCTGGCATGTCAACAATATTCATAGACAACTTCCCGCTTCCTGTTGATACCTCCACATTTTCAATTTTCTGCACCTGTCTAGTTTCATGTGGAATTTCAGATACATTACCTAATTCCTTTCCAAGCCAGTCCTTGGCAATTTTATTGGCAAGAGTGGTCTTCCCTGCATTGACAGGACCATAAAAGCCAAGCTGTATTATTTTTTTCTTATTAAAAACTCTCAGAATCCTTCTGAGCACGTTTTTGAAACTGCCTAGCATAAACTCTACCTCTAGTAAATAATTTAAGTAGGATATTATAAAGCTTATGGTATGTTTAATCTGAATTTAGGTGAGGAGGAACTATTTAGGGTGAAGCAGGAAATACAGACATTTATAAAAAAAGAAATCAGCAATGCTGGAGTTGAAGGTGCTGTTCTAGGACTGAGTGGTGGAATAGATTCTGCCCTGACAGCAAAGCTAGCTGTGAAAGCTCTGGGAAGTAAAAATGTTAAAGTCATGTTCATGCCAGAAAGGGGAGTAACTTCAGAGCAAGATATTAAAGATGTAGTCGAACTTGCCAGAACTCTAGAAGTTGATAACAGTATTATAGAGATAAACAATATTTCAAACAGCTTTAAGAAAGCCTTTCCATTTAGCGATTTCAAACCTGGTAATAGAGATTTTGTTCTTGCAAACCTCAAGCCAAGGGTAAGGATGTGCCTGCTTTATATGGCAGCCAATATGAAAAGACTTCTTGTCCTTGGTACAGGGAACAAAACTGAACTTCTCCTGGGCTACTTCACAAAATATGGTGACGGCGGAGTTGACCTTTTGCCTATAGGGGGCTTATACAAGACCCAGATTAAAGCTCTGGCTGAGTATCTAAAGCTTCCAAGGAGCTTTATTGAGAAACCTCCCAGTGCAGGATTATGGGTGGGGCAGACAGATGAAGCTGAAATAGGAGTTGATTATAGAGCTATAGACATAATACTATATGACCATATAGAACTTGGACTGCCTGAAGAAGAGATTGTCAAGAAGCTTGACGTTACTTCAGAAGAAGTAAGAAGAGTTTTGAGTCTAATTGCAGAGAGCAAACACAAGCGCATACTGCCAAAAATAAAGGAGTTTACGATGTCAGTGAGCGGGAAAGCCCACCATCTTTAGTGGTGGGATGAGAGCGAACCATTAGTTAATTGCCACCGAAAGAGTTATATAT
>QIGD01000207.1 GCA_003229935.1 Methanobacteriota archaeon
CACAAAATTAGTGGTCTTCATACAGTCTGACGTTAATAAGCGAAGGGCGTGTCACCACCCTGTTACTGGCTCCCGTAGATGTGAAGTTTTCCCCCTGAACGAGCCTTATATTGACACTTTCCATAGCATCTTTATGTGCTTCTAGCTTACAATCTAAGCATTTGAATAACCTTTTCCTTTTCACCACATGTTTTGGGTGACAGCGAGGACAAACACTGGAAGTTCCGATATTTTAGGCAGAAAGCCCACGACTTTAGAGGCTGTCCGACAATTACTCTTAGTAATATCGAGACTGCTTATTTTAGACAATAAAGGCTAAATTTAGCTTATTTCTTCTAGTATTTTTGATTACAGAATAGCCTCTTTAGTCGTGGGAGTATGTGGGAGTATGTCAGAATCCTTTTACCTGTTATTCAAAAATATTAGTTGGATGAACGTTGTTTTATTTTCAGGTGGGACAGGTACTCCAAAGCTTCTTCAGGGTCTGGTGCAGCTTGTCAGGCAGGAGGATATTACTATTGTTGTAAATACTGCTGAAGATATGTGGCTTCCACATGGCTACTTTTCTCCGGATATTGATAGTGTACTTTATACTCTGGCAGGTTTAATAGATGAAAAAACCTGGTATGGTATTAAGGAAGATAGTTTCTTAACACACAATCAGCTTTTAAGTCTAGGTTCAGATGAATTTCTCAATATAGGGGATAGAGATAGGGCAACTCATATTTTAAGAGGGAAACTTTTAAAGGAGGGTAATACTTTTGAAGAGGCTACCGAATTGATAGCCTCCGGTTATGGTGTCGGAATCAATGTTTTGCCTATGAGCAATAATAAAGTTGAGACAGTTATAGTTACTCCTAGCGGTGAACTTAACCTTCATGAGTTCTTGGTTTTAAATAAAGCTATGCCAGAGGTAAAGACGGTTTATTACAGGAACATTGAAAGAGCATCAGCCTGTAAAGCAGCAGTTAAAGCTGTTAAGAAGGCTGACCTTCTTATTATTGGACCCAGCAATCCTATAACGAGTATAGGACCTATAATCTCCCTTCGGAATATTAAGGATGTTCTTAAGGATAGAAAAGAGAAAACAATAGCGATCTCTCCTCTTGTTGGAAGTAATCCTGTAAGTGGGCCTGCAGATAAATTCATGAAGGCTTTAAATTTACCTTCCACTCCTGAAGGTGTGGCAAGATATTATAAAGATATAATCTCCAGATTTATAATACATATAAATGATAAACCTGTTGATATAGAAAAGATAGGTATTAAAACTTATAGAACAAATATAATTATGAGAAGCCTTGAGGATAAGAAGAGACTGGCTGATTTTATCCTTTCAACAGGTGAAAAAAATGCATGATATTGCTGCTAATGCTGTATTGGCATGTCTTCTTGAGGTTTCCTCCCATAAACCTGGGAATGTAAACAGATATAGGGATTTTAAGGACACAAAATTTGAGCATTTTCTTGCTACTTCAGCATCTTTTTATAAACCAGCCTATGAAGCTGCTTTCAGAGGTAGCCTTTCTTCCAGGGGAAAAATAGATTATTCTCAGATAGGTATAGGTTATCTTATAAGAGAGGCTGTTGAAAGGGCAGATAAGTTTCATGGAGGAGGGAATACAAATCTTGGTATATCTATACTTCTAATACCTCTCTGTGCTGCTGCAGGAAGTATTATGTCCAGAGACAATAAAATTGAAATTGAAAGATTAAAAGATGAAGCTGGTAAAATGATAATAGAAACTACATATAAGGACACATATGAGTTATTTAGAGCGATTAATATTGCTAATGCAGGAGGTTTAAGGGTTGTTGAAGAGTATGACGTGAGAGATAAAAATTCAATTAATGATATAATCAGGAATAATATAAGTTTTTATGATATTATGGGAATAACTGAGAGAGATACTGTTGCAGCCGAAATTTCAAATAATTATAAAATTACCTTTGAAACAGGATATAATGGACTCATGGAGGAGTATACTTCAACTAAAGACATAAATCTAGCAATTCTGAAAACATTTTTCATGATTCTATCTGAGTATCCCGATTCCCTTATAGTAAAGAAGACATCTAGGAAGGTGGGGGAAGAGATATCAAATATGGCTAAGGGGATTCTTAAAATGGGGTTGAAAAAGGAAGCAATTGATGAATTAGATGACTATCTCAGAAGTAGAGGTAATCTGTATAACCCTGGTACGACCGCAGATATAACTGCAGCTTCAATTTTTGTATGTCTTCTTGGAGGTTTGAAGCTTTGATGGACAAGTTTGGATTAATTAAGGGAAGGATAGGGGAGACAATAGTAACAACATATAATGAAGATGGCTCACCGAATTCAGCACCTATGGGTGTGATGAGCGATGGAAAGGAGAGTGTAATTCTAAGAGTGTATAGAAGCACAGATACCTTAAGGAATATTCTCAGAGATGGATGTTTTGTTGTGAATATCATATCCAAACCCATGCTATTTTTAAAGGCTGCTCTTCTTGGAATAAATAAGGCTGGTGATGAGATTGAGATAACTGAAGTTAGTAAGTCAGGGGGTGAGGCACCCTACCTCAGAGAGGCTTCCGTCTATGTTGAGGTGGAGCTTGTGAGTTATAGCTTCTATACAAAGGTGGATGAGATGGGAGAAGGAGAACTCTGCCTGATTGAGGGGAGAGTTAGACAGATTAAAATTCTAAGGAGTTTCCCAGAGGCTTTGAACCGTGGAACATGTGCGGTGATTGAGATGTCAATAGAATTATCAAGAAATAGATACGAAAATGTTGAAAGATATCTTAAAATAGTAAAAAAATGCCTTTCAGGAGATGAATATCGTGAGATATACTCCTTTGTG
>QIGD01000208.1 GCA_003229935.1 Methanobacteriota archaeon
TTTGGTTTCTCGTCAAGATTAACAATTGGCCTTTTGGGGTCATATGGTTCTTCATACAGGTCGAGGACATCATACATGTGTGCTCTAAATATAGCATCGATTGTTTGGATGCACCACATCTTTCTCAGCCATGGTTTTGTGTTGCTTTTTTTAAAATGAGTCGGATACTCTCGCGGTTTATTGTTTCAAACCCTTCCTTCTTCCGGAGTTCTTCAGCTAGCAATGTAAGTGACCATCTCTTTCGTCCATCAGGCGATTTGGTGCATGCAAGCGCTATGATTTCCACCTCGTGTGTTTTGGTATATTTTTTTGGCTGACCCAGTCTTGGTTTTTCTGTCAGAGCACTTTGGAGTCCTTCCTCCCGGTATCTTTTCTTGATGTTAGAAACGGTTGCCCTGGAGATTCCGAGTATCTCTTTTGTCTTGATTTCCGTTCTTCCCTCATTAATAAAAAGCAAAATACGTGCTCTTGTCAATTCTCTTGCGCTTTTGCGTCCTTTTTTCACCAAAATCCTGAGGTATTCTACCTCTTTATCACTAAGTTTTATTCTTTTCATAGAAGATACATAGCTTTACTGGTATATATAGCTGTCTAATAACTAAGTTGATAACTAAGTTGATAAGACACTAGTTGGGATATAACTAAAACCGATATAAAAAATCTATGTGGCTTTATAGGGGTTTATTAAGGATTAAACTAAAAAGAAATACAAAGTTAATTTAAATACAATTTGGGAAAATGATTTATATGTTACCTGAGATATCACAATTTAAAATTAGTTTTTATGGAGGATGAATATGGAAAGTCGAAATGTCATTGTAGCTGCAAGTATAAAAGGTATAGATGGCTTAGTTAAGGAAATAAGTTATGGTACTCCATGGATTAGGAAAACTGGACGTTTTATGCAGATATTAGGCACTATGCTCAGAAAGCTATTAGAAAGTGCTACATTGGCAGATTATGAGTATTTTAAAAAAACGAGGAAGAAATTTATAACAGAAGATGTTATGGAAAAGAGTAATTCTATTGTTGAAAAGGTAAAGTATGCTTTTAGAGAGTATGAAATTTCCTGTTCTGTAACAGCCAAGACCTGTAATCCTACAGGAGATATATCAAAAATAACAGGAAAACAGGATGCTCGCGGTGTGATATCCTTCTGGACTTCCTTTGAAGGAACTAAGTGAGAAATGCTCATATCCTATTATATTTGTCCCTAAAATATGATAAAATACTAAGATTATTATTATTGTTAGATTTAGCTGTTAAAATTATGGAGTAGTCGTGATAATATGGACTTTATTATTGTTTTTATATATGGTATCTTTGTAGGTATGGTAACCGGTATGCTCGGTGCAGGAGGTGGCACACTTATTGTTCCCTTTCTGAATCTGTACCTGCATATGCCGATGAAAACTGCAATAGGCACAAGTCTGTTCCAGTACATTGGTATTTCTTCATCTGGTGCATACCAGCATTACAAGCTTGGGTCTTCTGATTTGATGGTTGCTCTTATATTGATAATCTCTGGTTCGGTTACGTCAATTGCAGGTGCAAAAGTTGGTAAGGTTATCCCAAACCACATATTGAAACTTCTGTTTGGTGCACTGGTTCTAATTATAGCAGTAAAGTTCCTTAAACCCAAGTCTAAACGGAAAGCTTCGGAGGCTCCTGTTAAGGTTAAGAAAGCCAAGGCAAGCCATGCAAATACCAGTACTTATTATCATATGCTCCATGACATTGGCAAGTCTCTTCATATAAATATAGTATCTCCTATACCCATGTATATGCACAGGAAAACGAAAATTGCTGAATATACAATAAATGTGCCCCTAGTATTCATTCTGGGAGGAGTTGTTGGATTCTTTACCGGATTACTTGGAGTGGGCGGTGGTTTTCTTTACATTCCAGGACTTATGATGCTTAGCATACCTATGAAAGTAACAGTGGGTGCCTCTCTTACACCTATAATAGTCACTTCTACTATGGGAGCAGCAACCTACCTAACAAGCGGCTATGTTGACATCGTTGTAGGTATTATCCTGATGATAGGAGGCATCATCGGTACCTTCATAGGTACAAGATTAAATAAGAAGTTGCCAACATCTACTCTAAAGAAGAGCTTTGGATTACTTATGTTACTTATAGGATTTGTCATGATAACAAAGGCAATGGGTCTGAATTTCTAAGGAGTTTATTAATATGAAGATACTTGTTCCATCGGATGGGTCCGAGCACTCAAAACATGTTATAAGACATGCAATTCAATTCGCAAGACATTTTGATGTATCTGAAGTCAGAGTACTTTATGTTTTAGATACAGGCGAAATTGAAGAATTTAAGAGAATGGACACAATTATATTAAAAGAGAATGGATATCCCCACCCAGAAGTGTTTGAATCTGAAAATATTGACTCTATTCTTAATAAACAGGCAACAGAAACACTGACACATCTGAAAAAGGAGATTGAATCAACACCTAAAATATCGGAAGGAGTTAAAATTAAATTTAGGATGAGAGAGGGTGAACCTTCTGAAGAGATAATTGAAGAAGCTGAGAATTTAGAGGCAGACATGATTATAATGGGTTCTCTTAGATTAGGGGGTCGTTTTGCAATTAGAAGTGTGGCAGCTCAGGTTGTAAGGACTTCCAAAATCCCTATTATGATAGTAGGTCCGAATTCAAAGTTCTCTGATTTTAAAAAAATACTTGTACCCGTAGATATGTCAGATATGGCTGAACTACCTGTAAAAGTGGCAGCGTGCATTGCAAGGAGAGTGGAATCAGATATAAAAATATTGCACGTTGTTAATGAGTCTGCGGTAAGATACTTCTCCTCTATAACATGGTTCGATGATGATGCAAAGGATGAACTTATAGCTGAATATATTGCTGCTGCAGAAAAGCATTTGGAGGAAATCTCAGATTTAACAGCAGGATTACCAGTGGAAAAAATTGTCAAAACAGGAGCCCCTGTGGATATGATATTGAAGGAAGCTGAAAAGGACTGCCAACTGATAGTAATGTATACAAGGGGAAAAGGACATATTGGTAGAGCACTTATAG
>QIGD01000209.1 GCA_003229935.1 Methanobacteriota archaeon
GAATATGTGGGGTTTGTCCCACCTCCCACAATGATGCCTCTGCAAGAGCTCTGGATAGTGCCTACAATGCTGAGGTACCTCCAAATGGCTATCTGGTGAGGAGTATACTTTTAGCTACAGAGAACACAATGAGCCATGCTGCTCATACCTATGTACTCTTCTGTCCTGACCTTGCCAACATGAAATATTCCAAGCATGAAGCATATTCCGAGTTTGTAAAACGCTTCTCTGTAATTACAGGCACATCCTACAAAGGTGCTGTCCTTACCAGAATAAAGCTTGATGAAATTTTTGCAATCTTTGGAGGAAAACATCCCCATACTACCTTTGTACCTGGTGGTGTACCCTGCAGGGTTAAGACAAGTGATATTACAAAAGCAGTTGGTATTCTCATGGGTGTCCAGGATTTTATTGAGAACACAACTCTCGGTTGCAGTGTTGAAAGGTGGTTGGAAAACAAGAGCCTCAAGGATGTTCAGGCATGGCTTGAAGAAGATGAAAAGCATGCAAATAGTGACTTAGGGCTGATTATACGCTACGGACCTGACCTCGGGCTACACAAAATTGGCGTAGGTCCTGGTAAGTTCTTGGCCTATGGAGTATATCATCAGAAGGATGGTAAACCCTGGCTGCCTGGTGGCTACTTCGACGGTGAGCTTCATGAACTTGACCAGAGCAGAATAACCGAACATATAAAACACTCATGGTATGAAGGCTACGAAGGAGGAAAACATCCTAGTGAAGGGATTACAAAACCTTACTATGACCCGGAGGGTGATGATAAGTACACATGGGCAAAGTCTCCAAGATACAGTGATGCTCCTGCAGAAGTTGGCCCCCTTGCGAGGCAGATAGTTGCTCAGGATGCTCTTGTACTTGACTTGGCAGCGAACTTTGGGCCATGTGTTTTCACAAGAGTGCTTGCAAGAGCTCATGAAGCTGTGAGAACTCTTGTGAAGATTAAGGAGATGCTTCTTGAGCTGGATGTGAATGAGCCATTCTATAAGAAGCCAGCAGCAAAACCACAGAATGCTGAAGGTATTGGCCTTACAGAGGCTGCAAGAGGCGCTCTGGGACACTGGATAAGTATAAAAGATGGTAAGATAGACAACTACCAAGTTATAACCCCAACTGCATGGAATGTCTCACCGAAGGATAGCTTTGGTCATAATGGACCAATAGAAAGTGCTGTGATTGGTACTGAAATAAAAGATGAGGAGAATCCTGTGGAAGTCCAGCATATTATAAGGAGCTATGACCCATGTATTGCATGTACAGTGCATTATGTAACACCAGAGAAGAACTTCACACTTAAGGTAGTTTAATCTACCTTTCCATTTTTGAGGCAGTTCCTTGTTAATCGTGGGAATAGGTAGTATATTGATGGGCGATGATGGTGCTGGCATAGAGGTAATAAACAGGCTGGGACAGATAAAACTTCCAGAGAATGTAGAGCTTTTAAATGCTGGGCTGGATAGTTTTGGTCTTCTGGGTAAGCTTGAAGGTAGAAAGAAAGTTATTATCGTGGATGCACTTAGAGGAGGAGAGACTGGTAAGGTTTACACACTCAGTTTTGAAGAGATTGAAAAATTTGAATTTATGTACTCTCTCCATGATTTTACAAACAGGACAGGAAATATACAGTGAATTTCCTGAGGATATTCAGATTGTAGGAATTGGAATATCGGATATAGAGGGGGGTATAGGGCTGAGCAGAGAGGTTGAGAAGGGTGTTGATATAGCTGTTGATGTGGTCTTAAAGGAGGTAAGAGAATGTGTATAGCTGTACCAGGAATGATAAAAGAGATAAAAGGCAGCTTTGCCCTTGTTGATTATGGTGGGATTGCAAAGGAGGCAAATATTGACTTTATTGAAGATGCCTCTGTTGGAGACTATGTTATAGTGCATGTTGGATATGCCATATCAAAACTATCAAAAGATGAGGCTGAAAAGACTCTCGGAGTGTGGGATGAGCTTCTTGAGAAGCTGAATAGGTCAATTACCCCCGTTAAAAGGGGGGTTGTTCCGTGAGGGATAAGAGCAATTTGTTGATTAGGAGATATTAAAAAATATGTGGAAGTTATTGGTAGAGTTAAAGAACACATCAAGGGCTCCTCCTCAAGTCTCCTGCTCTATAATATCTCTCGTACAGTACTGGCCAATAATAACTCTGCTCAAGACATACCTTCTGGCAGGAGTGGAAAGAACTTGAGAGTCCCTGTGTTAAATATGAGTGGAAAGCCTCTGATGCCTACAAGTCCGAGAAAGGCAAGAATACTTTTGAAGCAAGGAAAGGCAACAGTAGTTCAGAGAATGCCCTTTACCATACAGTTAAAATACCCATCAGGCGAAACAAAGCAAGATATTACATTGGACATAAATAATAGATATTCAACAATTGGCTTCAGTGCAGTAACAGAAAAAAGCGAATTAATTTCAGGTGAGTTAACCCTGAGAAAAGGCATCTCAAAACCCTTGGAGCAGAAAAGAAATTACAGACGAGTTCGAAGGAATAAATTATTGCATAGAAAGCCAAGACTCAATAATCGTAGCAAACCCAAAAGCTGGCTTGCGTCAGGTATTCACCATAAACTCAATACACATCTGAGATTGATTGAAAAATTGAAAGAAGTACTACCCATAACGAAAGTGATAGTAGAAGTATCAGCATTTGATACTCAAAAGCTACAGAATCCAGAGATTAAAGATGTAGAATACCAGCAGGAAGAGTTGCAGGGACATGAAGTAATAGAATACCTGCTGGAGAAGTGGAAGCATAAGTGTGCTTACTGTGGAAAGGATAATCTTCCTCTGGAGATTGAACACATCATACCAAAATCACGAGGAGGTTCTGATAGAGTTTCTAATCTGACTTTAGCGTGTCATAAATGTAATCAGAATAAAGGAGATAAGACGGCAGCAGAGTTTGGACATCCAGAAATACAGAAGGTGGGACCATACAGAAAAAAAACAGGAGTTATCTTGTAATAAAACAAGAAGGAATAACAGGAGTTTGCAAACCAATAGAAAAAGGTTCAAACCTTCTATAAAAAGACAGAGGTATAGGTTACAACCAAACGATTTGGTGGAGCATAAAGGATTATTCTGTAAACTAAAAGGTGTCCATAATTATGGGTAATAGGTAATTTCTGACATACTCCCACGACTAAAGTTCGTGGGCTTTCCCGTTCACAATATCGTAATATTGGCAGATAGGCAGATAAAACATGTAAAATCTTTGATATTAATGTTAAGAAAGTGGAGTTGGTAAAATATGAAAAAGGAATACAATTTTAAAAGAGGTGGAAAAGGGCAATCCCTCTCTTCTCTTAAGAAAGAGGGTTTTATTCCCTTAATATTATGAATCTTAGCTTCAGGGACTCAAAGCTGGCATTGAAAGCTGTTGATACGATAAAAAAGCTATCAAAGGGGGAGAGCTACAGCTTTATGCATGTGTGCGGAACTCATGAGCAGACTATAACAAAACATGGTTTGAGAAGCCTGCTTCCTGAGAATATCAAGCTCATCTCAGGCCCAGGCTGCCCTGTATGTATCACACCTGCCGAAGAAATAGATGCAGCGATAGCAATGGCTGAAGATGGATTAACTATTCTTACCTATGGAGATATGTTCAGAGTACCTGGTACTGAGAAAAGCCTTGCCCAGATGAGAGCTTCGGGTAGTGATATAAAAATTGTTCTGAGCATAGGAGAAGCTGTAAAACTTGCGAGAGCTGAAGACAAAAAGAAGTTTGTATTTTTCTCTCCAGGTCTGGATACAACGGCACCCACTATTGCTGCAGAGGTTCTCAGGGGTTTGCCGGAAAATATTAGCATATTGAATTCTCTAAGGTTGACATTACCTGTGATGCAGCTACTTATGGGTATGGGAGACCTTCATTTTCAGGGATTTATAGCACCGGGGCATGTATCTGCAATTATAGGTACAGATGTTTATAATTTAATTGCAGAGACTCATTCAATGCCTGTTGTTTGATGTTCTCATTACCATAGCTTTACTTATCAGGCAGGTCAATGAGGGCAAACCAAAAGTTGAGAATGAATACTCTAGGGTTGTTAATAGCAAAGGAAATATTAAGGCAATGGAGGCACTGGAAAGGGTTTTTAAGGTGAGAAGTGGCAGGTGGAGAGGTATAGGCAGGGTTCCTTTTTCAAAGCTTGAATTCAGAGATGAGTATTTCAATGTAGATGCTATGAAAAGGTACAGTGTAAAACTGAAGAAGTCTGTGGATATACCTCCTGGCTGCAGCTGTCATCTGGTGATTATAGGCAAAATAGAGCCTGAAAAGTGTATAATGTTCGGTAACCAGTGCACTCCAGAAAAACCATTTGGGCCATGCATGGTGAGCAGCGAAGGTACATGTAATATCTACTACAGATATGGTAGCCATGCATGAGATGAGTCTGGCTTTGAGCCTTCTTGATACTATAGAAAAGAGTCTTGAGGGAAAGAATGTTAAGAAACTTAGGGAGATCACAATTGAGGTGGGCTCACTTGCCATGGTAAATACTGAGCAGTTGAGCTTCTGCTTTTCTATTATTGCAAAGGGTGAGATTTTCAGTGATATGAAGCTTAACATTCAGAAAAAAAAGGCTGTCTTCAGGTGTATTTCCTGCCAGAAAGAAGTTTCTTCGGAAGAGCTTTTGAGCAACTGCAGTTTCTGTGGCAGTAGCATGGAGTTTATGTCTGGAGATGAGCTTATTCTTAAAAGGATAAAAGCGGAGGTAGAAGATGCATAGAGTTAGTGATATTTCTGTTGAGGCAGATATAATTCAGGCTAATAAAGCCATAGCTGAGAGAAACAGGAAGATTCTTGAGGATAACAATGTTGTGGGGTTTGATATTTCAGGGGCTATAGGTTCTGGAAAGAGCTCTCTGATTGAGGAGGCAGTTAAAGCTCTTGATTTGCGAACTGGTGTTGTTGCCGGTGACGTTCTTGCAAAATTTGATGCTGAGCGCTTTAAGAAACTAGGAGTTCCCACTGTGCCTCTGAACACAGGGAAGGAGTGTCATCTTGATGCTCATATTGTGAGTCATGCTCTGGAGGAGCTTCCTCTTGAGAGTCTTGATGTGGTCTTCTTTGAAAATGTTGGCAATCTTATCTGCCCAACTGACTTTGACATTGGAGCGCACAGAAGAATAATTGTTGTGAGTGTCACCGAGGGCGATGATATTGTTGAGAAGCATCCCATGATATTTCTCAAGTCCCAATTTGCTGTTATCAACAAGATAGATATAGCAGAGTTTGTTGAAGCATCGGCAGAGAAGATGGCAGAGGATGCCAAGAGAATAAATCCACATATTGACGTACTTCTAACATCTGTAAGAAAAAAAGTTAATATTGATGCATGGGTTGAATATCTGATTAGAACTGTAAAAGAGATTTAAATTTCTAAGAAAAGTTGACGCAGATGTTCTGAATAGGTTCATGGAGGGGATGAGATGATAACTGCGGTATTATGCGAGATATAATTCTCTTATTTTATAATAAAAAAGAGAAAAAGCTTATAAGGAAAATGTCTAATTGGATGGTCTTGTATTGATAGAAAACAGGCGGTGTTGTTTCCAGAAAGGATAGATGAGTATATTGAGGATGATAATCCTGTCTAGGGTAGCGAAGGTGTGTGGTATTTAAATGGATTAAGGAAATCTAGGAGACCGGGGAATATCTGCGCGCTCTAATAGACGGCATTGACGACTACATCCTGATGGTAGGAAGAGACTACTGTATTGTTGATGTCAACAATACCTTATATTTTACCGTAAAGACGAGGTCGCTTACAAAGTAGAAAGAATCTGAAGGAGATAAAAAGGATGGAAGAGATGGCTAAAAAGATGGCTGACATGCCTGAGGACAAGCGCAGAGCTATGATGAAGGAGAAGATGGAGATGTTCGCCAGCATGCAGGAGACCCAGCGAAAGGAGAGCATGAGGCAGATGATGAATACCATGATGACGCTGCCCATAGACAAGATGAAAATCCTGATGAAGACGAGGATTTCCCTGCTAGCGGAGCTGCCAGAGGAGAAGCGCGAGGCATTGATGATGACTCACATATCTCTGCAACAGGAGATGCCAAAGGAAAAGGTCGAGATGGAAAAGCAGATAGTGATGGAAGCGATAGCAGTGCTCCCAGATGAACACAAAAAGATCATGGAGGCTGCGATTAAAAAACATAAAGATGCCCATGCATAAAGCCGTCAATCACCACCCACTAAAATGGGTGGTTTTCTTGCCCAGATTTGATGAATATATTCTTTACGATAGTGTGAGTGGGAAAGCCCACGACTTCAGTCGTGGGATGAGAGCGAACCATAGTTAATTATCATCATACAAATAGATATAACTGTTAACCACATATAATAAAGGGAAAATGAAAAGGACTAATAC
>QIGD01000210.1 GCA_003229935.1 Methanobacteriota archaeon
AAGGAATTGTCTTGCATTTTTTAATAGGGTATATTCATCCATTTAATGATGGAAACGGAAGAACTGCGAGGAGCATTTTTTATTGGTATATGTTATCCCAAGGATACTGGCTTTTTGAATATATGTCTCTATCAAGAAGAATTGTCCGCTCAAGAAAAGAATATGACCTAGCATATCTGTATACTGAATATGACGAAATGGATTTAACTTATTTTATAAAGTATAATATCAAATGCATAGATGAATCTTTAAATGATTTAATGAATTATATCAAGAAAGAACAAAAAGAACAGGAAGAGACTAAAAAAATAATACACGATAACCCTGATTTAAATTTAAGACAGGCATGATACTTGAAGGATTTATGAAAAACCCAAATAAAATGTTTACAATTAAAGAGATATCTGAAACATATAGAGTTGTTTATCAAACAGCAAGAACGGATTTATTGTTATTAACAAGTAAAGAATTTATAGATAAGAAGACATCTGGAAAAACATTCATATTCTTTTTTAATGAAAAAAGCCCCTCTTTTTCTTCTATTAAGTGATTCAAAAATTGCAACTAATGAGTATTTCCCGAACTTTTTATTCACATAACCTTCTAGGTAAGGGTTAAACTCAGGTTTTAACACAGTCTGGGATTTTCGGTATATGCAAAGTTGCGGAGCGAATCGCATACACCGTGTTATCAGATGTTGCCGACCTTTCTTCTCTTCAAGCTGTGTGCCATCTCTATGTGAACTAAGCATTTCTCTATTACCTTTTTTCGAGAAGTGGATACTTACTGGACTTTACCGCGTAGTATGGAGTTTGAAGTTCTACAGTCTGTGCATTGTAGATGTTATCTGCAACTGCAAGACCGACTATTACCATTACGGCAGAAATTCCAACAGCCAATATTATTCCTACAGTATTACTCATTTTTTCACCTCCTTTTGCTTTTGGTCTAACAACTTTGCGAGAAATAGGCCGGCACTGATACCTAAACTTGCTCCAACGAGTAAAGCAAGAAAAACATCATCATTTCCCTCTAATCGAGCACGTCTATTGATTTTTGCTAGCTGATATTGCACTGCGCTTTGACTTACACCCAACTGTTTGGCAATCTCAATTTGACTATATCCAAGACCTCGCAGTTTCACGATTTCTGCTATGCCCCGTTCTCTTAAACGTATTTGTTCTACCATAAGGATAGATATATGGCTTATCATATATAAACATTTTTATTATATATCTGTTTATATGGTATAATAACAAAAAAGCAGATTATTAACCAATTAACTCACATAAGAGATAGGCAGACAGCCAAGCTCTGTAAATCTATAAATCAAAGTATTTATTATCTTGGTTTTTTAAGGGCAATTTCCGATAACTCTCCCATATACGACATTGATACTGTATAGTAGTATTTAATTTTAGCATGTTATACCGTATGGTTATATGTGGGATTTGTATGAGGAGCGATGAGATTAAAAAAGGCTTTGAAAGAGCACCACACAGGAGTCTTTTAAAAGCCAATGGAATAACTGATGAAGAGCTTGATAGACCTTTTATTGCTGTTGTAAATTCCTGGAATGAGTTTGTGCCAGGACATATACATCTTGATAAGATTGCCAGAGCTGTAAAGGATGGTATCAGGTCGGCTGGAGGAGTGCCCTTTGAGTTTTCGACTATAGCAATCTGTGATGGCATTGCGATGGGGCATGAAGGTATGTACTATTCACTGCCCAGCAGGGAAATTATTGCAGCAAGTATAGAGTTAATGGCTCAGGCACATAGAGTTGATGCACTTGTTTTAATTCCCACCTGCGATAAGATTGTTCCAGGGCACCTGATGGCACTGGCAAGGCTGAATATACCTGCAATTGTTGTCACAGGCGGACCGATGTGTCCCGGCTTTGTAAATGACAGTTATGTAGACCTTATTACAGTATTCGAGGGTGTGGGCAAGCTAAAGGCAGGCCAGATGACCGAGGAAGAGCTAAAAAATCTTGAAGACCTTGCATGTTCCGGCCCTGGTTCATGCGCAGGTTTATTCACTGCAAATACTATGGCATGTATAACAGAAGCACTGGGTATGTCTCTACCGGGTTGCGGCACGGCACATGCTGTGGATGCAAAAAAACTCAGAATTGCCAAGAGAAGCGGGGTTAAGATAATGGAGCTTCTGAAGAGAAACATAACTCCAAAGGAGATAATGACAGAGGAAGCCTTTGAAAATGCCATGAAAATCGACCTTGCCATAGGAGGTTCAACAAATACAACTCTGCATTTACCTGCCATAGCAAAGGAGGCTGGAATCGAAATCACAATGGAGCAATTCGACACGCTTTCAAGGAAGATACCGCATTTAACAAGTTTAAGACCTAGTGGTAAGCATTTTATGCTCGACCTTGATAGAGCGGGTGGAGTGCCCGCTGTTATGCTCAGAATCAAAGACAGACTAAATCTAAACTGTCAGACTGTTACCGGCTACTCTCTCGAGGATAATCTGAATGATATTAAGATTGTAAA
>QIGD01000211.1 GCA_003229935.1 Methanobacteriota archaeon
ACGGCAAGACATACGCACGAGGAACTTCATGATATACCCATGCTGGATAAGTCTGGACTTGTACTCATGGGCAACAACTGGTTTCTGCTGAGATATCTCAGAGATAAGGATTATGAGAGAGCAGCAGTGTATGTTGCCTGGCTTCTGAAGGCTACTAGAGGCTATGCCATAAAAATTGTTAATCCTGGCGGTGGAGAAGCCTGGGGCTGGGGTAAAAATGTGAGAAGTATTGATGACCCTGTACCCCATTTCGACATAACACCCGGAGAGATTATCTCAGGTCTTATGGAGGTGAATGAGCTTCTCAATCTTCCCCACTCAATTCATGTCCACTTCAATAATCTTGGAAGAATGGGTAACTATACAACAACTATTGACTCTCTTGAACTTACCAGAGGCAAAAAAAGTTCCCATGACAGGCAGGTTATGCAGGCTACCCATCTCCAATTTCATAGTTATGGTGGTGACTCCTGGAAAACCTTTGAAAGCAGGAGCGATGAAATTGCAAAAGATGTAAACAGACGTGATAACATTGCTATGGACACAGGCAATTTAATATTTGGTGACACAACAACAATGACAGCCGATGCTCCAATGGAATACTATCTGGCTTCTCTTACAAAGTATAAGTGGATGAACAGAGATATTGAACTTGAAACCTCGCCAGGTATCACCCCTATGTTCTACTCAAAGAAAAGTCCGATTTCTACAGTGCAGTGGGCTGTTGGTCTGGAACTTGCTCTCCTGATAGATGACCCCTGGAAGGTTATGATAACGACAGACCATCCAAATGGCGGCCCCTTTATAAACTATCCGACAGTATTTGCCTGGCTTATGAGCAGTAAATATAGAGAGGAAACTATGACAGGTCTAAACAGTGCCGTTGAGAAGAAAGCAATTTTAGCAACTATTGATAGAGAGCTGGACTTCAATGAAATAGCAATAGGAACGAGAGCAGCTCAGGCAAAAAGTCTGGGGCTGCAGGAAACCAAAGGCCACCTCGGTGCTGGTGCGGATGCTGATATAGCAGTCTATGATATTAATCCAGAGGTTATTGACCCCTCGAGAGATTATAAGGCTATTGAGAAGAGTTTTAGAATGGCAGCTTACACTATAAAGGATGGTAAGATTCTTGTCAGAGATGGAGAGATAGTCAAGGTTGTGGATGGAAAAACCTTATATGTTAATGCAGAGGTTGGAGAGGAGCTTAAAAAGGATGTGATGAAGGATATTGAATACAATTTCAAGCGCTTCTACTCGGTAAATCTCAACAACTATCCTGTGCAGGAGTTATATCTAACCAATCCAACAGCTATTAATATTGAAACAAAATTAGAGTGATGCCAATGAAAGATATACTACTTAAACCCCTGGACCAGCCGGTTTACACTCTTGAAGCTGAGGTTGTAAAACCTGATGACTTTGCTGGGAAGAGCATTGAAGAGATTCTGGAACTTGAAGTTTATTATGGTAACAGGGTTGGAAAGCTCAGAGATTTCTTTGATGTCTCAGGAGAGGCTCCAGACAATCCTGAAGAGCTGAGAATAGTTATTGATGGTGATATTTCGAGAATAAAAAGGATAGGGCAGAAAATGAAGGCAGGTGAGATATTTGTAAAAGGCAGTGCCGGCATGTACGTTGGAGCGCTGATGGAAGGCGGTAAAATTACAGTGGAAGGTAATGTTGACTCTTTCTCCGGCATGATGATGAGAGGCGGTGAGATTTATATCAAAGGTGATGCTGGAGAATATCTTGGTTGCACATACCGTGGTGATAGACTCGGAATGAGAGGCGGTATTATAATTGTGGAAGGTAATTCTGGAATGGAGACCGGTCAGTTTCTTAATGGCGGAAAGATAATAATTAAAGGAAATACTGGCGCTTTTACAGGAGTGCATATGAAGAAAGGCATGATTGTGGTGGATGGCAAAGCTGGAGTAAGAACAGGAGGCCAGATGACTGGCGGGGCTATTGTTGTTAAAGGTGAGATTGAAAGCCTTCTGCCAGGTTTTGACCTTGATAAAAGGGTTGAAAATCCTTCTATAGAAAATGAGCCTTTTAACGGAAGTTTTGATAAATATTCAGGAGACAGTGCAGAGAAAGGAGCCAAAGGTTCACTATATGTGAAGATTTAGTTTTTTTGAAAAATCCCTGCTAAAATTAAGATAATCAAGACAGGCAAATAAAAAATTCCAACACTGAAGATAGAAATCGCCGTTCCTAAGGCAAACAAAAATATTAAACTCCAGAATATTATCTTATTGTAGGTATTTCTTTCTGTTACTATACCAATAGAATAAATCACAATTGAGAATGATATAATCCCCATATACAAAAAGAAAAGAGAAGAAATAAAAACTGTGGGTGTTTGACTATAAAACATCACTGAAAGTATCAGTGGTAAGATTGATACAATTCCTGATGTTATGAGAGATTTATTTTTCATGCAGACCCACCAATTTTATTTTAATAACATTATTCTACTTGACAAGTTTTCACTTTGAGATATAAAAACCTGCCGTTATTTTTCAATGGTTGTCCATTTCCCCCCCAGTTGGCTCTCATTTTCCAGTTTGGAAATATGCTTTGAGTCTCAGCTATTTCCTCTTAGATAGCAGTTTTTCCCTACTTCTAGAGCAGGTCGGCAAGCCCTTCCACCAATTCCTCCCTAGAGCTTGCAGAATCAAAGATGTGTTGAAGGGAAATGAACATCTCGATGAAGTATACCAGCTTGGTCTCATCAAGGATATCCCCTATTTTCATCTCCTTTATAACATTCTGGAAATCCTTACTGGTCACCTTTGCGATAATGACAATAGTCCATGCGAGAAAAGAGAGTTGCATGAACCGCTCGATACCCTTTTTATTCATCATCTGGTATTCCTTAAAGCCAAACTTTTGATTTGCCTCACGGTGTGCCAGTTCGATGCTCCAGCGATTTCCGTAGGTCTCAAGTACTTCTTCCATTGTTAAATCAAGATTGGTACTCA
>QIGD01000212.1 GCA_003229935.1 Methanobacteriota archaeon
AATTTCGAAACAAAAAGTTTTTAGATTGATGTGACGATTCTTTCATATCAATATAAGCTTGTATTAGTTAAAATCTGCTGTTAATGTGTAATAAGCCTTTCATATAAACTTTTATTCGAATAAAATAATCGGATTAATATAGGAGGCCTTATTTATTAAGTATGGTTGGTAATATGTCTTATATAAGAGGTATAAACCTGAAAAAAATCGAGGGAATTTCAATTGCGTCCTTTGGGTATATTTATCTGTTAAATTATATTGTTTTTGAATATTTTAAATCAGGAAGCTGGAACACTATTATAAAAAGCCTTATGAATCAGACAGAAGTGTTTTTTAATCTTGTAATATTTATTTTTCCTGTCGTAACAAGTATTTTAGGTTACATGTATTACAGGAACAGTGTTCTAGACGAACAATTGAAGAAGAAGTATAATGAACTGAGGATTACAAAGGAGAAACAGGATAAAACCTATGAAGAATTGCAGGTTACTTACAATGAATTGGAAGATGCATATAGAGAGCTGAAACATGTTGAGGGTTTTAAAAGGAATGTAATTTCCAATGTGAGCCATGAACTGAAGACGCCAATTACTCTTGCCAAGGGTTATATTGAATTTGCGCTTGACAAAGAAGGTAAAGGGGATGTAAGAGAATTCTTGAAGACAAGCAGAAAGGCTCTGATAAGACTTCTTGAAGTTGTTGACAATCTTGTTACAGTTGCTGAGTTGAACAGGTTAAGAAGTGTGAGACCTTTGCCTCAGATTGAAATAAAGAAAATTCTAGAAAATTGCATAGAAATTAAGAGACAACATGCTCTGGATAAAGATATTAGTGTCCATCTGATTTTCAATGAGCCAATACCGAGGGTGAAGGCAAAAAAGAAAGAGCTTCATCAGATTTTCTCCAATCTTCTGGATAATTCTGTTAAATTTAATAATCATGGTGGGAATATATATGTCAGAGTTAAAAATCTGAAAGACAATGTTGTTATTGAATTTGAAGATACCGGCATTGGTATGAATAAAAAAGTTTTAAATGAAATATTCACACCTTTTTTTCAGGCTGAGATGGATATGACAAGGCATTACTCCGGAGTTGGTATGGGACTTACACTGGTTAAGAACCTTGTAGAATTAAATGGCGGGATGCTGGAAGTGGTAAGCACACCCGGAAAAGGGACAAAATTCTCTGTGGTCATTCCAGCTACTGATTAATTTTCTCATATTGATTTTATAGTAATTCCCTCATTTAATTTATATATTGGTACTTCAGTGTTTCAGGTTTTGAAACATAAATCTTATATCCATTTTCTATAATAATAGCCTGATGTTTATTGGAGAGGTTGGTTTTTTTGTATCTAATTGCTTTTGTAAATTGGAGGGTAAAATTTAATGGGCAGGAACACTCTTTATTATATCGACCCTGTTATAATAAGAGCTCTGAATAAGAGTGACCTCCGTAGAAAAGTGCTTTTTTATCTTGATATTATATATCCCAACCATACGTACCTATCAGAGATGGCAAGAGCAATAAAGTCTGACCCATCCAATGTGCTGGGTTGTCTCAGAGGTCTTGGAAACAGATATAATGGAAATAGCTCCCTTATAGAACTTGGTCTTGTGGAATATTATGAAAAAGGGCATTATAAGTACTATAGGCTTACCGAATATGGAAAAGATGTAGTTAAATATACAAGAGAATATTACAGGATATACTGAGAGGGTATAAATGCAAAAGGAATATTACTCTATAATAAACAGGCTGGAGAATAGCGTCCAGATAAACAGTAAGAATTTATTGTTTAATGTAGTAAAACTTGGAATAAGGCTAGGTATAATTCAAAGTATGTTCAAAAATAGCAAAATGCATTTCTCATCGGTACAGAACAGAAATTTTCTTAAAGACTATATCAATGTGCTCATTGATTCAAAAATTGCTACTATGGAAGGAGATAATGTTGTGCTTCTTCCTTTTGACTTTTATTTCACCTCCCACGAAATTGAGAATTCAATCCCAGAATATCTGACTATGTATGATTATATTGCATCAATGGCTCATTATAGGGCAATAAGTGAAAAACATCCAAATATATTGATGTCTTTCGGAAAGGATGCGGATGTCTGGGACATATTCCTTGACAATCCCTTCTGCAGGACATATAGGAAGGTTAGCACAGACTTTCTGGAATTGAAAAATGGTGATAAAGTTCTTGATGCTGGATGCGGGTCAATTTCTCCGGTTTATTTCTCGGAAAAAATTTCTCCAAATGGATTTTACAGAGGAATTGAGAACTCCAGAAGGCTCGCAACACTTGCAACGAAAAGACTGAAGAGGAAGGGGCATGACTGGGCAGATATAAGCAATTCATCAATTGAGGACCTTTTCATAACAACAAAGTATGATACAGTGATATGTACTGATATGCTCAACTACATTAACAGCCCGACAATGGCATTGAAGAATATGTTAAAGGCTTTGAAAAAAGGAGGTGAAATGGTCATATTTGATACATTTCCAGATTTAGTAAGTTTCAATTTAAAAGTATATGAATTTTACAATCATCTCAATCCTTCTTTTAGGGGGTTAATGGAGGCTAACACAATAATAGATATATTGAAGAAGCTGGATAATACTCTCAGAATTGAGGTTCTTGGAAAAAGTTTCATAGTTGTACACAAGTGAAATTTGTCCTTAAATATGTATCTGAAAGGGTTACATCAAACATCTTTGATTTTAAAACCGCAGTATGGACATATCATCCAGCTCTCTTCGACATTTCTTTTACAGTTATAACATTTCTTCACAGTTTTTTCAGTTTTAAGTTTATACTGGCAGTGAGTACAGTAAAACCAGCTTTCTTTAATGTAATTATCACATTCAGGACATTTTGCTATAGAAAAAGATGATGCCTTTGTTTCTCTGCTGCACTTTGGACAGAAATTCCAGCCTATGTCGATAAGGGAACCGCAGAACTCACATTTTGTTATGGGTATTACAAGCTTTGGCTCCATAGCTTCTTTTATTTTTTCAAGAGTTATTGAGGCTTCTCTTCTGATAACCTCGTCCATGTCATGCTCTTTCATCTGAGTTATAGAATTTAAAATGTCAGAGAAGGTGTATCTATCTTGTGAGGAGAGGGCCTGCATCTTTTCTGGTTCTATCTCAACTGAATCTGCAAGTTTTTTGAGTATAAGAAATCTCGTGGCAGGAACCGCACTTCTCAGGCTCATGAGTATTTTTCTTTTTTCTTCATTACTGATAAATGTAGACATATATCCACCTACTTAATTTTTCCTTCGCTTTTTAACTTTAGCAGCAACTCTTTTAAAGTTTTTTTGTTTATCCCAAGTTTGCTGAAGGCTGAATAGGTTGGTGCTTTATCTGCCTTTTTATATTTCAGATATATCTTTACGATATTTTAGGCAGAAAGCCCCCGACTTTAGTCGTGGGATGAATGCCTATACTTATACTTATACTTATGTTTATCTTTATCTTTATCTGAATTTTATATATGTTAACAAAAGTAATTATACATAATAAAATGAAAAGGACTAATACTTTCAACCTAAAACCAACATAGGATTATGAATCAAGAGCTTCAGGCATAAACAACATTTCCCCTTGAAATCCTCTGAAAAGTATCTTTTTCATTCTATTGTTTTTTTTCTAATCAAAGTTACTGTA
>QIGD01000213.1 GCA_003229935.1 Methanobacteriota archaeon
ATCAAAGGTGTTTCTGAGGGTAGTGGAGAAGCTCACCATGAAACTGAAAAGGCTGAATATCCTCCCAGAAGACAAGCTCGTTCTGATATTCGACAGAGGCTGTAACTCTGAAAAGGGGATAAATGATGCCCTCTCGACCATGCATGTAGTCGGTGGTTTGAAGCCCAACCTTGACAGTTTAACCAAAACATCTTACCTTCGCAACTTAATATTTTGCTATCTCTTTTTTCCACAGATTAGATTCAGCTATTCTATACACTAAAAAGCAGAAATTCATCGAAAATTCAAGCAAGAATTTGACAGTTACAGTAGAATATAAAAAATCCGGTGGCAAAAGACACATTTTCTCTCTCAGGTGATATTGAAACAAAATCAAGCAGTCAAGCAACATCAGCCAGATTATTTTATAATTCCAGTGTCTGCACAATTTATCAGCGAACAAAAGGGGAGACTTCAAAAAAATTCCAAGCACTTGTCAGAGGCCCAGAGGTCATTAATAAATGAGACAAAAAAAATCAAACGAGACCTCGGAAAGCCAAAAGTCATTGGGCTAGCACACAGCAAGAAGGCAAAAAAGCTCCGTGGAATAGATATTTTCATTGATTATTCGCAGAGGCTTCCTTCTTTAGATGACTACAGGGACGGTCTAGTAGAATGTGGGAGCATGGAGATTTGCAAGAGCTGCCAGAGAGCACATAACGGTCACAAAAACAAATATTGAAGTTTTTATCCACAACAACCACAACACCAGCTCTTGTTTCAACTTCTACTGCTTTTACACTTTCTTTTCTGAGTTCATATAGAGCTTCAAAAACATCAGTGATACTCTTCTTGTCTCCTTCAGTTACTACATAGAACCTTTCCTCAGAAATTTCCAACATACCAGATAGTTTGTCAATCAATGACACCTCTTTCTCAGTTAATTCAACATTTTCATTCATCATATAAATCACCTCTTTAATATTTTAATGTTTTAAATTTATTCCTCCAACGTACAACTATTACTCTGCTTTTCAGCAGGGGTTGGAGCCTGTCCGAACAGACCAGCCTTGCTTCGCAGCAAGGAGCCAGGCTTCTGCTCGCAGATATACTTCTTAGAACAGACAAGCCCAGTTCCAACTGATAAAAGACTACTAAAAAAAAGAATTATTTCTAATCTAATGTCTAATTTTTCACAACTTAAAATTTTATTATAGTCACGGCTAAAGAGTCTTCATTTGCCCCGGAAGACTCTCTCTTTCTGAGATTTTTCTATTTAGAAAGAGTCTTTACCAGCACAGCGAAATGCAGTGTTGGAAGGGGACATTAAACTGGAGGATTTAAAAAATGGAACTAGAAGAAGAAATAAAAGAAAAGTCAGTCCCTTTTAATGTGGATTGTTGGAATATATCTCCACAAAGTGATGTCAGGATTCTCACTCATTTTCACAAAGACCATATACCCTGTTTGTTACCTTCAGCTCTAATCGTGCCATTTGAAGTGAAATATGTAGATAGCTACAGTGAACATCAGTACAATATATATGCTAAAGATATTAAGGAGAAAAAGAGTCCATTTGAAATTAAGGAGGTAGCAAGAGGAGCTCATCTTAATACAACTGTTCCCATCCTATCAATAAAGTTTAAAGAGAATAGTGAAGATATAGATTCCCTTTTAAATAACATTGAGCCTGTGGGAGCAGAAGAAAAGAGTGATAAGGAAGATATAGCAATAATTATTGGCGATTATGATCCCCCAGCAGCAGACACAATAATTAAATGTGTTAAAACAGAAAAACCAGATTTTTTAATCATACCAGCATATGCAAAGAAGGTCAGCAATAAAAAGGGACGATTATTAGAGAAACCAACGAATTTATCAGATGCACAGAAACACATAATTCAGAAAGTCAGAAAAATCAAAAAAGTATTTGGAAAACCAGTGATAATAAACCTAGCTCACAGTAAAAAAGCAGAGAGGTTGCCAGTAGATATTCATATATAGTATAATCAGAAGATACCCTCACTTTTAGACTATCAATCAGGGGTTGTAGAATGTGGCAGTTATGACTTCTGCGAAAAATGTAAGAGACAGAGATTAAATAGGGATTGAGTTATACTCCTCATAGGAGTAATTGAGTAACTTGTCAACGACTATTTTGATTCCAGATATAGTGTATATCTCTAATTTTTTTATTCCTTCGTCCCTCAGTTTAGCAACACCGTCAAATATATTTTCTACCTTTTTCTTTTCTCCAGAGTACACAACATAAAATTCAGCAACAGCCAACTCAGTTTTACCATCTATTTCAAATATAAAAATTTTCTCTTTTTCAGTGAGTTCTGAAGTTTCATTCATCATATCAATCACCTCTTTAATATTTTGATGTTTTAAATTTATTCCTCCAACGTGCAACTATTACTCTGCTTTTCAGCAGATGACCTTTTTTATATTCTACGAAATGCTGAGCCAAAAACAATAGTCCTTCCAGTTTATGCAAAAGTAATAAGTGGAACATTTGGACGACTGCAACGTAACTCAAGAGACCTTCATTATAAGCAAAGGCAACTAATCCATGACCTCAAAGGGAGATGAGGCCCTATAGGTAGAAAACCAGTCATTATAGGAGTGGCACATAGTAAATCAGCAACAAAAGCTGTAAGGGAACTTAAAGTAGATGGATT
>QIGD01000214.1 GCA_003229935.1 Methanobacteriota archaeon
TTTACTCTCTTTGTTTCAGCTATTGAATAATAGGAGATGCCCTTAACTCTTTTCTTCACCAGATGCATGTCCTATTATTATTCAGTACTATGTATAAGAATATCGGTGTCATAACGGGCATCCGGAATATGTTTGGCATTATAAATATAGTGCAGTAAACACATATGCAGGATATGGCTGCATAGAAGCGGATGTTGTCAGCAGTAAATTTATGTGATAGTTAGTCAGTACATATCATTAAGGGGTAGTGGGTGAGAAAAGAGATAAATAAACCTCTATATTAAAAAACTAAGCTAGAATAGGACGAATCATATTTGAGAGAACCAGTAAACCAGTAAAGCTTTACCTAACTTTGAAAGTTCGGTAGCAGAGAAGAACTACGTAATTTTGCAGGTATCGTAGATGCTCTCAGGACTGTCACTGTTTACAGTTTTCTCAGCAGGTTCACTGCTGAGCAGTTTGTTGAGATGGTTTTGAAGGTGCTCAACACCATTTGCCAGAATAACAACAGGGAAAACACAGTCATCGTTGATTGTACTGATATCAGCCTTGATGTCAACTGGTTCCGCTGAAGGATTAAGAAGTCTGATTTAGAATGTAAAGAGTTCAAGTGGGGTTATTCTCCGAGCAAGGGTTATTACATCGGTATGAAGCTTGTGCTGGCGATAAGTTATCCTTCATTCAAATCTCTAAGTTTTCTGATTTATGAGGACTCGCCAGGAGATGCGAAGATTTTTGATAATATTGTAAAGGTGCTGATTCGAAGACGAGCCCTCCACAAAGGCAGCACTCTCATCCTGGACAAAGGCTTCTACAGTTATCTTCACTATGTTGAAGGTATAGCCAGATTCAAGATTGTTCCGTTAATATTCCTAAGGAAGAATTTCAATCTGAATAGAGCTCTGGGAATGCTCAGTTATCCTCTGGAGGTATTCAATGGGAAGCCAGCCTATGTGGAAGAGAAAAAGCATTTTTATAACTCTCTGGTGCTGGAGTTCAGGGAGAAGATATGCAGATGGAAGGATTTCAAACTTATACGGTCAATCATCGAGTACATCTTTAAGTTAGCGAAGAATCCTTTCGTGTTTTCCAAATTACACCGTTATACAATGCGTTCTGTAGAAAAAACATGTGCTCTGTGTGTCCTTTTAACCGGCGTGGTCATTTCACTGGGAATTAATTCAAAAAAAGACCTGCAGAGACTTGCTGAACTATGACTCCAGCAAGGACCCTATTTAGTAGAGTTCAAGAACACATCAGGGAATGCTCCTCAAGTCTCCTGCTCTGTAAGTGAGGCATTAAACAGAGATGGAAGTCTCAGTGTGTGCCCTACATAGTACTGGTCAATAACAGCTCTGAAGAGGACCAACACTCTGGCAATAGTAGGCAGGACTTGAGAACTCCTGCGTTAAACATGCATAAGAAACCAATACATGATGATAGTAGTGCTAGGGACAGTAAGCAGGGTTGAAATACCTGCTGGTTTAGATTGGATTAAAAATTATTGTTTTTATACAAATTTTAAAAGCTGTGAGATAGGGCAATTCATCCACCTATTGAAATGGTAGTCTTCTTGCCCAAATTATTATAAATGACTCTGAAAAAGTAAAATTAAAATATAAAAGGGTAGGAGAAAGAAGAGTTAAAAATACTTTTCACACAGTCTGACGTTATGTGAAATTGCCCTTCGTTCAACGCATGCAAAAGTCTTTATCTTTATTAAGGAGAGATTATATCTAGAGTGGAGGTATTAAAATGGAAGCAACAGAGAAATTGAGCTTTGCAGATGTGAAGAAAAGGATAGGAGAGCATTTGAAAACGGCGCTCGACATTGAAGAATTTTCCATAACGTTCGCCAAACAAGTAGAAGACATATGGAAGGTCAATGTAGAGTTTAAAGATAAAGTTGGCACTACAGAGTTGCCCATGACAGCTTTTTTTAGTATAGATGCAACAACTGGGGAAGTAAAAGAATTTGGAAAAGGTCGTTACTGGAGATTTTGATAGTATGGGTATAATTAAGGAAAAAATAGAAATAATTGGTATGAGAAAAAGCAAGAGAATATCAGCTTTGTTTGATAGTGGCGCGTATAGAAACTATATTAGGAAGAAGTTTGAGGATGGTGATAGAACCGAAGATATAGGCTTTCATGTTTTTGAGGGAACACATAGAGCAATTTTAGCAAATGGCGATATTGCAATGGGGGAGAGGGTTAGATTCAAAGAAGTCCGTATTAAAGAGCGCTGTGTTAACGAACCAAGTTTTGTAATAATGGAGAACTTAATTGAAGATGTTATTATTGGAGTCGAACTTATGCAAAAACTCGGAGTGACTCTTGACATACCGAATGAAAAGATATGCATAAGGTCAATCACCCACGACTAAAGAGGCTGTCCGACAATTACTCTTAGTAATATAAAGACTGCTTATTTTAGACAATAAAGGCTAAATTTAGCTTATTTCTCGTAGTATTTTTGATTACGGGACAGCCTCTAAAGTCGTGGGCTTGTCTCGTGAGAGACAAGGGTAACAGGTTGATTAGGAGGTATTGAAAAATGCAGAAAGTTATTGGTAGAGTTCAAGAACACATCAGGGAATGCTCCTCAAGTCCCCTGCTCTGTAAGCGGGGCATTAAACAGAGAGGAAACTCTCA
>QIGD01000215.1 GCA_003229935.1 Methanobacteriota archaeon
TAATGGATTGTTGGAGGAAGACCATGTTTTCTGGGAGGAGCTAAAAGAAGAGTTCTTCAGCGTGATGAGCCAGATTTATCAACGCATGAGGGCTCACCACGTCTCCTATCAGGGCATCTCACAGATACTTGAACTCATATTTCTCCCAGGGTAAAGACACCGTCTACAGGTGGTTTAACAGCACAGTTAGTAGTACAAACATACCACCAGTGGAGGATGTTCAGATAATTCACTATGGGACATAAATATTTAGGTCGAGATATTTTGAACCGATAGAAGAAATTAGTGGGCACTAGAAAAGAGTATTCAACCAAGTTTTGATGCTATAGCATAGAACGGTATATAATTGATTTATCTCGGCAGCCAGACCGGCGGTGGTAGATTACTGCTCCATTTCAACTATCGGCTCGGCATATGTTTAGCACTTTTCCAGGAGAATCTCGAGTTCCTTTTTATCCACAGTAATACTCTGCAGGACGGTTTATAAAAACTAAGCCTCCGGAGCTCCACGATTCTGTGTGCGATTGCGAACAGCAAATACGCGCTGATAACAAATCAACAACCAGCCTCCCCGCGCTCACCTGCGGCTATATAGGCAAAGCCCATGTAGAGTTCGGTTAGGGAAGTATTTTTGAGGTATTTATTGATGGATTCCCATGGGTGACGTGTTGCCAATTCCTTTCTTACGCCAAAGGGGCGGAAAAGAAAGAATGGAGCGAGCCATGAAAGCCTGTTGGTAGGTAGTTTTAGGTCCAGTACTATCCAGCGCTTTCCAGGTGATAAAGCCTTACAGCCATTTTGTATAACTTTATCGAATTCTGGAACCAATGTGATTGCAAAGGTTGAGATTATCCCGTCCACTCCGGTTGGGAATTGGAATGAGGTGGCATCACTATTGATGAGTTCAACATTTGACCACCCATTTTCTTCCACTCGTTTTCGAGCCTGGGCTAGCATGGCGTCCGTTAAATCAACACCAATGATTTTCCCTTCCGGCCCTATGGTTTGTCGCAATAAGGAGAAGTTCAAGCCCGTGCCACAACCTATCTCTACAACTGTATCACCGCGCTGCAGGTTGAGGGCTTTTACAGCCTTTTTCCGATACGTCCATTCCCTAAATCCGATCAGGTAATACAAGTTTGCAGTGAAATCATAGTGCTTTGCTCTTCTGCGGTAGAGGTTAACCACATCCTCACCAGTCGGAATTGTCATTTTGTGCTCCCTAATGCCTGCAAAACCTGCTCAGCCGTTCGCCTAACTCCTTTATATCCGAATTCAAGTTCGTATATCCTCAAGTTCATCCCTCCATTATAATCAGAGCGCCCTAATAAAGAATCTTCGTCCACTTCCGCAGCATCCCATTATATCCCTCCATTATAGTATTGTTATCTTTAGTATACTGTATGTTATATACTGTAGAACTCATATACTTTATTCTTTATAAAATGGAAAATAATTAAATCTTTTCCCCGTCATAAGATATTATAAATAAGTCCCATCTTTATAGGGTGCTTCCAAATTCTCACAAAAATTCATATTAAATCACTACTTTTAATATTAAACTATTATTGCCATATTGGTGCTGGAGTTCAGGGAGAAGATATGCAGATGAAAGGATTTCAGACCTATCCAGTCAATCATCGAGGACATCTTTAAGTTAGCGAAGAATTCTTTAGTCTTTTCAAAATTACACCGCTATACAATGCGTTCTGTAGAAAAAACATGTGCTCTGTGTGTACTTTTAACCGGCGTGGTCATTTCACTGGGAATTAATTCAAAAAAAGACCTACAGAGACTTGCTGAACGGTGACTCTAGCGAGGACCCTAAATAGCAGGTAAATTATGGGCTAAAGAATGAAATATGAAAATTCGTCGAACTGGGCATGAAATGTATGACGAAACAATGAGCAAAAACTTAGATATCACTGGATTATGAGACAGTGCCCCCTGACCTTAACACTGTATAAGATTCCAAGAACCCCTGCCAGAAGATTCCTGAGATTCTTCAAAAAGATTCCCTTTCCTTTCAATAAGTAATAAAAAAGTCATCATTATCTTCTAGCACTGGGATTAAACATTACTAAAAAGTCACATAACCACTGGAAGGGCATTACTAGAAAAATACATAATCAGCAAAGATTATTATCAAAAACTTATCCAAGGATTATATGTTTTGACACATGTATCTGATACATGTATTTTGTTACGTGTCTCAGATACAATGTATATTACATGTATTTCTTCGACACATGTAAGAGTTACATGTATTTGCTTTTATAAGATACAAATCCCCCATTTCTTACAAAAACGTTTGTAATATGTTAATTTAATATATAGATATATCCAGGAGTATTGTAGGGTTCTCTATTGTAGTTATTTGTTTTCAAAAATTTTAATAACCAGTAGGTAATCCTATCTTATTTTAAAATACTCCTAGGGAGGCATGATTTATATGCTACTCTTTTTTTTAGTTTTCATGCTGACCTTCGTAGCCCCGCTATTTTTAATTTTTATAGGGATTATATTGGCCGGCATGAAGGTCGTAGGGAGCCAGCAGCTCAGAAAGGGGTCAAACCCTTCACCTGCGGTCTTGAGGCAAACTACAGTCTCTAGCCCTTTGGCTAAGGCAATCATCAAGGCGACTGTAGTGAAGGAGGCTGCAAAGCCACCTTCTAAGGTAATCTCCTCAAAGGAGACTGAAGAAGAAGTTCAGCCTTCTGACAGGGAGATTCTTGAGTGGTTTCTGAGGGAAGGTGGAGAACCTTCCCATCAGGGGGCACAGCCCACAGATGCAGAATTGGGGGCGTGGATGAACATAGCCCTCAAAACTTCCTCTTCCACTTTCAATCCTATATTAAATGAACAGAAGCTTCTTGCTAAGAGGCTTCTTGAGAAATATAAGAGGAGAAAGAGAGTGAAGTGACCCCCTCTACTTTTTTTTTATTTGTACAATAAAAACCTCTGCGACTCCTCTTACCGTGACGTGGTGCAGAGGCTCCCTGCTTTTTTTGTTTAACTCTTTTTTGTTTTTACTAAAAACATGGCCTAAAAAGAGGAGAGTCTGCCTTTAGCAGCGAGCAAACCCCAGAAAAGGGGGTTAAGATAACTCTAACACCTAACTACCAATATAACAAGTGTTAAAATTATCTTCATCATACTTTTCTGGAAAAACCAGAGATGGCGAAACGCTTCTCTGGTAGCTGACTAAAAAAAGGGAGGTGACCTTTATGGTCGCCAAGAAGCCCTCTGTCGATAGGGTCGTCTTTATAGACGATGAGGCAGAGAAAATTTTCTCTACCCTCCACAGAGCTGAAGTGGAAGACAGAGAGGCATTTTTCGGGGTTATTTATTAATCCCCAGAAAATATGGGTTGCTAAGCTGTTGGCAGTCCTGAAGTTTTAGAAGGAGGCAGGGAAGTAGCACAATACCACTCCTCCTTCCTTTTTTATTTTTGAAAAGTTCTTCTATGGGCTCGTAGTTCATCTGGCAAGAGCACCGGCCTTTTAAGCCGGGTGTTGTGGGTTCAAATCCCACCGAGTCCATTAAAAATAGCCTTCACCTGCCCCGGAAGACTCCCTCTTTCTGAGATTTTTCTGCTTAGAAAGAATCTGTACCAGCATAGCGAAATGCAGTACTGGAAGGGGAAAGGAGTTGAAATAAATGAATATAGAATTTTTCAATATAGATTGTTGGAATAATTCAGAAGACAATGCTCGTAGAATAATAACACATCTCCACAACGACCATATCCCATGCAAGCCACAATCTCTTCTAATTCTTGGATATACATTATTTGATAACCCTTCACGAGCAGAAGATCTCAAAGATGAAGGTTACATTTTTATCTCTGCAGAGAAATATGGGTTTAAAGAAATTGGAAAGATTAAACATTTAGACATCGCTGGTGCTAAAGGAAAAGTTAGGATTCTTAGAAAAGAAGACTGTATTATTGTTGGAGATTATGATGCATCTTCAGCAGATGACCTTTTTTATATTCTGCGAAATGCTGAGTCAAAAACAATAGTCCTTCCAATTTATGCAAAAGTAATAAGTGGAACATTTGGACGACTGCAACGTAACTCAGGAGACCTTCATTATAAGCAAAGGCAACTAATCCATGACCTCAAAGGAAGAAGAGGCCCTATAGGTAGAAAACCAGTCATTATAGGAGTGGCACATAGTAAATCAGCAACAAAAGCTGTAAGGGAACTTAAAGTAGATG
>QIGD01000216.1 GCA_003229935.1 Methanobacteriota archaeon
ACGAGATGTAAGCGAGCAGCCTATGGAGATACGGATGGAGGGTTATGAGGTCGTAGAGAAGATAGCGAAGCCCTGTGCCACCTCAGCCAGGATATTGGTGCCGAAGGGCTGGATTGGCAAGCGCATCATTGGTTAAGCGTTTTGAAGAGGGAATATTTCACAACCACAGGCGTTTTGTCTTGTTACCGTGGCATTTGATTGGAGTACAATACAGTCCTAGAACTTATCGTCGCCTTGTAAAAACCCTCATGCAAATAGAATCCGTCTTCGGGATTGCAGGAAAGCCTTAACCGATGACCAATGAAGAAACACTTCACCGGCGATGATAGAAGAATTGACAGATAATAGGTGGAGCTGGCACGATTTTTTTTATTCTCAATTAACTATTTCAAATTAAGACAATAGGAGAATTCACACAATATTAATTTATGAATAACTAAAGAGAGAAGGTTCTCTTTAGTTTAAAAGAGAGGGAGGCAAGGTGAGGTAGAAAACAATGGCGGCTGTGGATATGCTGCTCTTCCTTGAGGAGGAAACAAAAGAAATGAAGAGACAGGCAGAAAACTGGCAGAGGAAATAGTAAATAGTCTTATATGAACGGTAGGCATAATTATTTCAGTGTTTTATTAGTGGTCAATAATACAAGGAGGCGTTTTCAGGCATGAACAGTGAAATTTCTTAAGGGATTACACAAGGATGAGCTTTTCAGGTATGGCAGTGTGATGTTTGTCGCCTCCATTATATCCAATGCCCTGAACTATATATATCAGATATACATGGGCAGAGCTTTAGGTCCTGAAGAATATGGTGTTTTCGGTGCCCTATTTGCAATTTTTTATATGTTGGCTATAGTTTCCAATACTCTGGGCACAAGTACAACGAGCTTTGTTGCAAATCTTGCAGCTGAGAACAGGAAGATAGGCTCTTTCCTCCGTGGTGCTTTTAAGCGTATGATTTTAACTGGTTTAATCTTCTCTTTCGCTTTTTTCTTGGCAAGAAATAACATAGCCTCCTTTCTGAAAATGCCAAATGCTGAGCCTGTGGTGGTTCTTGCATTTATTCTCTTCCTTGCGTGGATTATGCCTATAACAGGGGGTACGCTCCGCGGTTTAAAGCGCTTTTATGCTCTTGGCTCTATAACTGTTTCCAGCACCTTTTTCAAATTAATCTCAGCGATTGCTTTAGTTACTCTGGGCTATGGCGTTACAGGTGCACTTCTTGGCGCTGCCATTGGCTCCCTTGTTGCCATTTTTATATCCCTATATCTCATTGCTCCCTATCTGAAGCAGAGCAGTCATGACTCAAATTTTAACTTTTCTGCTTTCTATTCTTACTCTGCACCTGTACTTCTTGCGATGTTCTGCTTTTCTGTGCCCTCTAACCTTGACGTGATACTTGCGAAATACTTCTTTTCAGCCCATGTGGCAGGGCTATATACTTCGGCAAGTGTGCTTGGCAAAATCGTCTTTTTCTTTCCCTCGGCAATATATGCTGTGATGTTCCCGATGATTGCCGAAAGGCATACCCGTGGAGAAGCCACAGGTGGAGTGCTGAAAAAGAGCCTTGTGTATTCTTTCCTGCTTTCAGGTTTTGTTGTCGCCACCTACATATTATTTCCCCGGCTTGTTGTAATATTCTTCGGCTCCCGCTATCTCGAGGCGCTTCCACTCATAGCACCTTATGGTTTAGCAATGCTTTTCTTTTCGCTTTCGACTATTCTACTCAACTATCATCTTGCCATAAAAAACATGCGCTATGTCGTTATATTTGCGGGCTTCACCATACTGGAAGTTTTCCTCCTGCTAATCTTCCATAACTCGCCACTGGAAATGATTTATGTGCTCCTCTCCGTTAACTTTGCCCTTCTTATTGCAGGCCTGATATATACTCTGAGATGAACGGTTAAAACAAAAGGGAAGTAAGTGATATGGACATCGTTTTTACAATCATACTGTGTTCAAACTGAAATTGTTAAAATAGCACGGCTTTACAATCACCTGAGAAATGGTGGTGGATACTATTCACAATCTAGACTTCATGACCATGGCTAAATATGGCAGAAAAGCTGCTCATAGGGTGCAGAATGGTGTTATGCACCAGAATGAGTCGGTGACATTGTAAGTGGAATTTTGTCAGACCATGATGATTCAGGGAGGCGAACTGGTAATCATATAACCCCAACCACAACCTCTTCCCCTCAAATCTATTTTACCTGTCATTTTACATTTTTTAACTCCAACCATGGTAGCATAAACACTGTATTTGGGCAACACCTCTTAAATTCAAACAATACATATTATTTATCCTAAAATCCCATAAATATATTTAAATATCATAAATTACAATTTATATACCTGTTTCATACTGATTCTAATAAATGTATTGTAGATGGTTACGATAACGAGTTTGTTTTTGATTTATCTATTAATTTTATTTCTATATTACGTTCAAAGTTACCTCCGATAATCTCTGGCAAAAAATCTCAGGTTGACAAGGAATTCATTGAGTTTTTACTTATCGAGTCCTTCAGGTCACTCCTGTGGAACATGCCGCCACAGGCTTTCTATCTACTTTATCGTTCAGATATGAAAATCAGGGAGGCTTTACCTCTGAAATATCTTAACAGCTATGGAGTTTACAATCGTTTTAGACAGAAAAGGAAAAATATCACCGTTATTTTGACCGTTTCATAAAGAGGAATCTACTCAGAAAAACAGATGAGATGTATGCGCTTGACACTTTCATCTTAGAAGTTGACCTTAGAAAGCTTAAGAACGCCGTAAAGATAAAATCAGGCAAATTTGATG
>QIGD01000217.1 GCA_003229935.1 Methanobacteriota archaeon
AGGACAAACCGTTTCTTCACGCGGTCAATCTTTCTCATACTTATGTTCAGAGCATAGGATATTTCTTTGTTGGTCAAACGTTTCATCTGATACTCACCCTCATCGCAACCGAGTAAAATCAGGGCATTAAGGATTTTCTGTGCTTTATGTTTGCCTTTGGAAGTAAGTGTACCAAGAGTTTCACGCTCATTTTTGATAAGTGTTATAATGTATTTCCTCATATTCAATCCTCAAGGTTGATTATGAAGAACATATATTATATACTTTATGACATCACAGGCTTGACATTACACTAGAAAAATTTTGGAAGTATTTCCAGAAGCATTACCTATGGGTTAACTTAGCGGAGTTACGGTTACTTACATGTATTAGCCAGAAGATAAATATGTGTCTATCAAAACATCCATTATGCACCATTATGCACCATTATGCACCATTATGCACCATTATGTATAATAATTCATGTAATATGTAATATGGCATATTTCAGAAATCATACATACCACCTAAAAGAAACTACCTACTTCAGTCCTAGAGTAGTTTACTCAATATAAATTCTATGATGTGAGGCTATGGTGATACTGAGGGAATGGCAAAGTAAGTATTAGCAGTAAGAGGTAGTCTCCTCCTAAAGATGCAAAAGTAAAACCTTTGGTTTTGCACATGAAATCATATTTTTAATACCATGTAAAAAAGTGAAAGATTTAAATTATGGATATTCCTTCGTCTGAAACTCATTGTTTCCGTCTATAAACCCATAGATATTTAAATCTGGTAAGTTAAATCCCAATATTCTTTCGTATGTACCACTATAAAGTATGTCTCCTTTATATTCTCGTCTTCCATTACCAAGGTTTTTTTTAATTTCAAATAACCAGACATACCTATCAAGAAAAAATAACCAGACATACCTATCAAGAAAGGCACGAGAAAAATCTTCTTGTACTTCTTGAGGAATACGATAATCTTCAAAATGGTCTCTTTGAACCCCTTCACCCAGCCATCTTTTAATTTTGTCAGCTTCAACAAGCATAGGACGGTATTCTTCTCCCTCTTCTAACTCTACTTTCAATAATTCTAATAATCCGAATATCATTTTTTTAGCCTGTTGATATCTGATAGTAACTTCTCTTGGAACTGGCACTACAGCTTCATTTATTATCTCTTCCAATGGTTTTCCATTATGTGGGTCTGTTAATACTTGATACGGATATTTGCTTACATCATGTACAATTAGCCCATCTACTTTATCATTCTCTGATAATGTATGGCCAATAGCAACTAATGCATGTGGTTCATCTCCTTTACCATCCCACCACTCAAGCAGTTTAGCTCTTTCTATCCCTAACAGGACGGGAAGTCCTGATTCTACATATGCATAGATATTCTCAATAGTGGGTTCCCCACTGACTGAAGGAATACTCAATCTGTTTCCACAATTAGTGCATTGAATCTTATGAGTACGGGAGTATCTGAAAATATTATATCCTTCCCCTTCCAAAATATTAGCTATTTCATCAACTGTTAAACCTTCTTCTCTAGAGCGTTCTATTCCTCCTAATAAAACTTTTTTCACAGCGCTAGACGTTATTTCAGGTACGGTTGGAGCGTTTATTCCCTTCAACGTCAGAAGAACAAGTCTTGCAGCATATTGTGCACATACACCTATCTCGCCGAACCAAGCATATTGCACATAAGGAACACATTCTATTTTTTCAACTTCTCCAGAACGAGGACGTAATGAAGCTACTGGACTAACCTCTCTTTCACATGTAAGATAATATTGGGGTGGTACCATCCACGGAGGGGGCTTTATATAAGCTTCACTAATCCCCCCGCCAACCATTGGCCTGATATCAATCCATCCTAAAAAAGTTCCCCCACTTGTAACTAACACTCTATTTACATAAGGAGGTATTTTAAATGAGATTATCGACTCTATTAACTTGGATATCTTCTTTCTATGACTTAATGGAACCTCTCTTAATTCTTTTTTTAAAGTTGGATAAAGTTGCATAAGCTGGTAAAATTCATCATCTTTTTTTCTCAAATCTAAGGATATAATAGCACTTAGAAACTTTGCTACGTTGAATTCCCCTTCGGAGTATATATCAAAATATTCCCTATATTCATAATCCCATTCTGGAGTATAACTAGGCCACCTATTACTACAACTACATGATATATCTTCTGAATTTCTAAAATAACCACCCCCCTTTAGCAAACTGCGGATTTCAGGATATATACATTCATCAGGATTTGAATGAGTGTATTTCATAATAATGTTCTTAAATTCTCTCTAGTAATTTGATTTCTCTGGACATTTTCCGGCTTATTTTATTCAATTCTTCTACTAGCCTTTTATAATCTATTTTCCCATTTTCATCAATAAAATCACTTTTATTAAGTAAACCTTGGCTCTCCCTTATAGCATCACTTACAGAAAAGCCTGCCATCCTCACAGCCATGTTAAACTCACCTCCAACTCTTATGTTTCAATCAGTTTTTCTCTTATTTAAATATGTCCACCCCTGACTTGTAGTTTCCTACCATACATTTTACGGTTAATATCCTCAAAGTATTGTAAAAAGTGTTCAGACAAGATGGAATCCCACCTCAAATTGTAAGTCGATAGATATTTTCATCTTCAAACTCTTCAGAGACATAATCTATCTTCCTAGCCTTTTCTTTCCGATATTCTATAATCTCCCTCAAAACAGTTACAATATCAGAATCTTCAGGTAATTTTTCAATCCTCAGAACTAATTCCTCATCAGGATCGGGTATTTTCCCTGCTGCTGAAATTACCTCTACATCCAAAAAAAGCACCTCCTGCCTGTATATTCTATAATTTTTAACATCAAGGAAATATACTTATAACTTCATTTCACAAATATCATGTAGAAGCCTTCTTAGTGAAAACCAGCAATTCATGAGGAACAATGGTCTCGTCATAGTTTTAAATAAATTTTAAATAGTTAATCCCTTAGGAGAATAGTAATGAGCGAATTTATCAGAAGCGGTGAACATAAGACAGAGTGGATTACCATATCGTTGGATG
>QIGD01000218.1 GCA_003229935.1 Methanobacteriota archaeon
TTTGTAAATCCTAAAAACACGTCTCAAGAATGTAGCAGGTGTGGTAGAATAGTCAGGAAAAACCTTAATATTAAAATACATCACTGCCCTTACTGTGGGTTAGTTCTTGATAGACACGTTAATGCTACAATAAATATATTACACAGAGGATTGAAAAAAGTAGGGTTGGGATACACCGATTTTATGCCTGTTCGAGGTCCAGCACAAGATACACCTTCATGATGAGGCCAGACTTTATCGGAGTTGACAATATATTCGAGCTCTTTACAAAGAAAAAGGTAAGAGATTTCTTTTTTAGGCTGCCAGATAAGACAAAGATGCTTCAGGTGAATGGGGCACTCGAGAGGCAGGAGCCCCCTTCATGTTGTTGCAAGAAGGCATGGAATACCAATACGATATCATGAGCGGGAAAGCCTACTATCTTTAGTGGTGGGATTTGAGAAAGCTTCTTTTAAAAACTTAAAAAGTGGTGAGTTTCCCCTCAATAAAGAGGTTAGTAATTTCTGTTATATTTGCAAGATGTTCGTCCATAATACTCTCAATAGTGCTATTATACTTTGCATAGCTTTCGCCCTCTTTCATTATAAGCTGTGCACTGGCAGCCTTTGGAATGTCTATGGGTTTACCTATCTGGGATAGAAGCCTCACATAGACTTCTCTTGCCGGTATATCCTTTGCTATATCTTCTGCCATCATTTTTGCTAGGAGATTGTAGATTTTACCGACATGGTTAACAGGGTTTTTACCTGCTGCAGCCTCCATACTCATAAATCTGTAGGGTGTAATTAGTCCATTAACCCTGTTCCCTCTTCCAACACTTCCATCATCTCCCATCTCTGTTGATGTTCCTGTTGCAGTTAGATATACCACTTTCCTGTCATAATCATCAGCAGTATTTATATTAACTTTAACTTCCCTAGAGGTTATCCCTGATACAAGTTTCTGAACCTCTTCTTTTATATCTCCTATAACACCTGCATAGTAGTCAATATCAGGAATATACTTTGCTACCATGGCCATGGAGATGGTAAGGCTTATCTTATCTCCTTCTCTCAGGCCCATAACCTTGATATCCTCTCCACTTTCAGGATACTTATCTTTAAAGCTATCACTATTGAGAAGCTTTTCAGTTTCTAGGCACAGCTTTTCAACATCGCTGAAAGGAGCATGCCCCACGCCAAAACTCGTGTCATTTGAGAGAGGTACAGCTTCACAGCGTCTGAAAACGTCAACGAGGTCAGTACTACCACGCCCAATTCTCGAATCTATAATCACATCTCTGTCAGCATCTAGATTCCTTATAGTCTCTCTCAGGTATTCCCTTGCTGCATGAATAGCTATACTGTGTACAGGTATGTGCCTCTTATCTGCCACATCTGCTGCCCTACCTGAGAGAAGAATATAAATAGGGGCAAGAACTTCTCCTCTTCCAAAACTTACATCTGCTCTTCCTCCAACAAGCTCCACCTGATCAGTGTTATGATGAAGAACACAGCCAACACGGTCCCTATATTCTCTACACAGGGCTCTGCTAACACTGTCAGCTATTCCATCAGCTAGACTGTCTGGATGCCCCACACCCTTCCTTTCAACAACCTCTACTCTCTGTTCTTCTATGGGTGTTTTTATAATTTCCTCGACAATAATATTTCTCTTCAATCAAATTCCTCCAGCAATTTTTCTTCAGCATTTTGATATAAAAATTCTTTTCTGGGGCTCTATAGTCAATGCCATTCTTAAATACTCTTACTATACCCCCACTCTGGCTCACAGTAATTCCAATACAATCCACCTCTGTAGTGAGAGCAGCAACAGCTGCATGCCTTGCACCTAGACCCTGGGGTAATTCTGCACTCCCTGTGTCAACATTTATATAAACTCCTGCCGACTGGATAATACCATCTTTAGAAATAACAAAAACTCCATCAAGTTGTGAAAATTCCTTTACTGTTTCCTTTATTTTTGGAGAGGTAATTGCTCTCTCTTCAATACTATGACCCTTAAATGGGTTGAGGATTATCTGCTTTGAACGCTTCATTACGTCATTTTCGTTGCCGATGATAAATGCTGTACCTATCAGTCTTCCTTCTCTCCCTTCTCTTCCAATCTCCATGGCAATTTCAAGAACAGTCTGGAAAATCTCCTGCTTTATATATGTCTTTCGCAGGAACTCACAGAGAGATAGATTGAGGGTTTCTCTGTCTACAGAATAAAAGAAGAGGGAGCTTGCCTCCTGGTCAGGAGTTGAACCCAGAACAACAACTTCATCTCCTTCAGATATATAACTTTTATCAAGAGCCAGAACAAGAGCCTCCTGAATTGTTGAGATTACATCCCTCCCTCTGTAGGGAAGTTTAACAGCATGCCATCTCTGACCCACCACCTTTCTGTAAATCTCATTTGAAGGAGTTGCAACTATTATATCAATCTCTGGCTTGAGAGCTTCAATAGCCCTGAGACCCTCTCCAGTTTCAGTGAGAAGTAAAAATGAAGAAGATGAAATTTCCTGAGCTATTTCAAGGCTGTGTTTTACAAAAATCCCAATATTATTCATTATAGATATTTCTCTGCCCTTACAATATAAAAGTTAGCATATTGATGCTATATTGTATGATGAATAAAATAGATTAATTTAGACATGTTTTTCAAAGATGAATATTCATTGATATTTTTAATTTAAAGGGCATGTTATTTAAAATTGTAAAACCATCACTGATTAATACTCACATAAAAAATACAAGAAGAAATAATCAACATAATCACATTTCATTTCTGTAATATGGTTTCTACTGTAATAACACCAGAATGTACTCTGTATGTTTTAGAAATATTACGATATCGTGAGCGGGAAAGCCCACTATCTTTTGTGGTGGAATGAAAGTGAATCATAGTTAATTGTTAGCGAAATACTTATATATAACTGTCACCCACATACATCCCATGGTTAGCAAAAGGTGGAAACATTCAAACACCTGCGTCTACAATGTGACATACCATCTTATATGGTGTCCGAAGTACCGGAGAGAGGTGCTGATAGGCAACATAGCAAAGGATTTGGTAAAACTTCTCAAATTGAAGGCAGAGCAGTTGGATATAGAAATAGAGGATATAAAGGTTATGCCAGACCATGTGCATTTATTCGTCAAGGCTAATCCAACAGCATCCCCTCATTGGATAGTGCAGCAACTAAAGGCATATACAAGTCACCAACTGAGGGAAAAATACTCAGAACTCAAGAGCAGGATTCCGACGCTTTGGACGAGGAGCTATTATTGTGAGAGTATAGGTCATATCTCAGAGGACACAATCAAGAAGTACATCGAGGAGCAGAAGGGAAAATGAGACTCACACAAGATAAAACAGGGTCATAATTTTGGGCAGGAACTCTAAAAGGCGATACAGATAGCAAAAATATGATTGAGAACAAGAACAAGGAGCTCTGCTGATGTCAAACATATTGGCCTCAAGTCAACGATATCCAATCAGATACTTCGAAGATATAGATAGGAAGGCTAAACGTCAGACTGTGTGAAAACCACCAATTTTGTGAATTCTCTACCTCCTGTTCTGATTTAAAGAGTATATGTGGTTTGTTTCTCATGCAAAAATGAATTTTTATACAACATGATGTATCAATAAAGTTGTCTTGACAATATTGAACCAAGGTGTCAATGTCGATAAGGAAAATATACAGATTCGAATACCTTCTTTGAAACTCAAATTTGAGTACCGATTCAGGAACGATTTTAAGAAAATTAACCAAATTGAAATCAACAAGGAATATGCTTTCAGATCTGTCTCTCTTCCTGAACC
>QIGD01000219.1 GCA_003229935.1 Methanobacteriota archaeon
CATAACCTCCAGCTGGCCTGCAGGAAATCGAATGACCAGAAAACAAAAAACTGTTGCCGGCAAAGATATCCATGTAAAATCATTTGCTGGGAAATAATCAGAACTTCCAGATAATTCACTCACCTTTCCTAATAGTTTTCACCTGTTGTACTTTTTGAGGCTCAATACTACCAGACCTTTGTTGTATGGCCGCTCCAGACTCTTCTTCTTTTCTCTGTTTTGAAAGCCTCAATACTACCATGCCCTGTCTCATATGGCCTGAGCTCCTCTTTCTTTTTTTTATCTATGGCAATATCTCTCCCTGTCCTGCTGGTCTCTTCGTGACAATATCAACATTCCATGTAGAATCAAACTTCTGTTCCCCTCTCCTACGAGCTCTCAGGAGCTCTCAACTGCTTTCAGACAGTCTTCCTCTGGCCATACTTTCTTCTGCAAGTGCCCAGAACTCCACATGCTACTTTTAATGTCAGGGGCCTTTCTTTTTAACCATGTAGCTGTGATATTCTCCCACTACTGAAACATTCGTAAATGTCAAGTTTATCCAATGAAACAATAAGTCCTCTACGTTAGAAAGGTATAGCTCACAGAAACGGTCATTTAACCTCTTTAACTTTTATTTTTTTATCCTTAAAATCTGTTAGACAATTCAAAATTTTCAAAGCTTTTTTAGCTTTTTTATAGGAATCAGAATCATTGGTGAAAATTACTATCTCCTCTTTAATATTCAAAGAACATGCCTCGCAAAAAATCTCAAAATCCATAAACCCCTTAAAATTCACATCCTTTATCTCCTTTACAATTCTTTTGTACAGCTCAGTATTCTGGCTTATGTTGCCTATTTTTTTAGGAGCTTGTATCTTACTCACGAGTTCAATTGCCTTTTCATCCAGAATCTTAGGTATAATGGTGACATTCTCCATTGTAATTCCAATATTCGTGATTTCAGTGTGAATATACTTGTAAAAAGATTTATACTCTGGCCGCTTTTTTATCAAATCCTGAAAACCCTCCACAACAATCCCCTGAAACTGTAATTCATCCTCCGCCTTTCTTGCCATGTTCAGAATTTTATACACTTCCAGCATAGCTGAATTAAATTTTCTCAAGAAAGTGTTTCTTGCCTCCATAACTACATTGTTTAAAAGAAAAACGCCTTCTTTGTCTGCCAGCTCTCTTGCAGTACTGTGAAGTCTGTCATGGGGATTAATCAGGGCGATTACCAGATTTGTGTCAAAAACTGCAACTACCATCTCTTTCTTTACCCTGTGGCAATAAGCTCCAGAGCACCTTCCGGAAACTCAGAAAGCCTGGCTTTAAGCTCTCCTGAGATAATAGCTATATCCTCATAGAGCACCTCATAATTTGTTCCCCTCTTAACTCCCTCTATCCTTAGAAGCAGAACCAGAAGATGAAGGAAGTAGGCCAGCTTTCTGGATTCATCCTTTTCCTTCAGCGACTCTTCAATAAGCTTTTCAGCCAGAGCAAGGGCCTGGTCTATAAGAATAACCTTCTCCGGGTCTTCAGCTTCAAGAATCACCTCAGAAAGACTCGTCCTCACAGAGGTTATAATGCCTTCATTCTTCTGCATCTGGATTTTAATAATCTTCTCCTGTTCTTTGGGAGTAAGCACACTATTTATCTCCTCAAGCAGTTTGGCAGCGTCTTTCAGACGAGTGGAAAAAACCTCAATAATTCTATCGTAGGACTCAGAATAAGCCATTATCGAAGCTCTTTCTGGCAGGCAGGCCAGAAAATCTGAAATCAACTTCTCTTTCTCACTCTCAGACAAATTCTTGAGCTCAATAAGTTTTTTGTATTTATATGCTATATGTTTCTTCCTTAAAAATTCATATGACGATACCAATGGCTTCTGAAAAGAGAGAATAGCATTAAATATGTCATCAAAATAAAAATCCAGGATTTCTCTATAGCTGTATCCTCCCTGAACATTCATATCACTCATATTAATCAACCATCAATAATTTTTAGGTTATATATATGTATGGTTTATACAAATATCATTTAAATATTTTTCCTGTTTCTTTCTTGTGACGTTCTCCCATGGCTGAAGCATGTAGGCTTTCTGTTTAAAATATCGTAAGTGCCAGTGGCCCTTTCCTTTTAACCTTGCAGCTGTAATGACTATTGCCTATATCTTCTTCATGGCAGCTGTATTGATAATGGCAGCTGTATTGATACCATCAAAAACACACCCTGCTCTATCTGGCCCTCTGTCAGAGGTTATGAACTTTTCAAGGCCTTGTAGTTTCAGTACTCTTTTTGTTTAAAATCAGTACTATCCAGGAACTGTATTACAAATGTTAGTACCAACATTCCTCCTTCTGTTGTCTGCCAAGGCTTCACGAGAGGCTATATCAGAAGACTTCATACCTTCCTCTGCCGTATTCCTTTGGCCATCACAGATTCCTGTTATGCATTCTACCGATAGTGACAAGGGAGCGATAGCAACCGAAGAGTCGTGAGCAAAAGGCAAAATATCATTCACCATTCATTGACTGTTCGACATTGGCTACTTCTGCCAGATAGACAGAATATTGCATCAGAACTTTTCTTGTTTTGTTCAAATCATCCCGTAATTCTTTATTATGTTCCCATTTCTCTTCATGAGATTTGATTGATTCTCCGCTCTTCCGTTGTTCTTCGTAATCTGACAACAGAGGATGCCATTTAGATAGAACGGGTCTCAATTGATAGTTTAATATTATTATTGCCAGTTTACCAAATGAAATTTCCCCTTTTTTTCGTGGCACGGCAACTTCAGCCCCATGCTGTCGGAGTATTTCACGAGTTGTTTGAAAGATTGAATAAAGAGAAGTCAAGGCTTCCCATAGAATACCCTCATCCTTCTTCAGTTCTGCGACGGATATTCTTGTGACTAATTCTACATATAACTCCCAGGCAGCCTTCTTCTCTGCATCATTTGGCTTCCAAATACCACTGACATTTCCGATAAGCGGGATGTTAAGGCTTACTTTAATCGAATCTAGCTTAGGCATAATACTCTCCCCTGTGGTTAATCTTGCCACTGATCCCCCCTATTATGGTTCTCACCATACATTGGCCGACTGTTTATCGGGGTAATCTGATTCTTTCTTTGAAACGCCTCGTGAATCCACTTTTGGATTTCATCAGAATTTGTGCTCCAGTTGCATATCCCAGCAAAAGGAGTTTTTCCATCATCACGTTTTTTCAGATTATCCCACAACCGCGGGGGAATAGTGTTAAGATTGTATGAATTGGGACCATACATGGGATATGTTGGAAGTATGATTCCAAGAAGTCAGGAACGTGGATTAACCTTGGTACCTCTTAAGCTCGAATATATTTCCCAGTCAACATATTTTCTCTGCCATGTATGCTTCCCAATTAAGACTACTGTAACTGTTGAATCTCTCAGATATTCATCTCTAATTTTCTGACGAACATATTCTGTGTCTGCGTTCGGATCAATGTCTCCTATATTAACAGACTGTGATACGATGACGTCGTTACAAATACGTTCAAATTGCTTTCTATATTTCTGATCGTCATGATGATAATAGCTCACGAACACTTTATGTTTCAGAGTCATTCCCATTCCTCCTTTATGTGGTATTTATCAGTAGTATCTGGTTCTTTGTTAACGATTTCACCTAACTCTCCCATATACTACACTGATGTCACATATCCTGCCAGTTGGGGGTTATATATAAACTGTATCTCATACACGCTCCCCCTCTGTCAGTCTGTAACCACCTACCATTTTATTTATAGGTAGTTCTACATCTTAAATCTAACGGATTTGTAAATTTCCTGAGCTCTGCTACTGCTATGACCAGTGACATTGAGACCCCTCCAGCTGTTATTGCCTGTGGCCTTGAAATTTCTACAGCTCTCATGGTCATTGTCATTAAAAAACACATTCTGTTCTATCTGGCCCTCTGTCA
>QIGD01000220.1 GCA_003229935.1 Methanobacteriota archaeon
ACCTTGCGTCAGATTCGCTATGCCAGAGAACCGGATATGTTCTGGAGTTGCTAAAGAAAGAGATTGATAAAATTCCAGAAGAGGTTTTGCACTACTTCAGAAAAAGGATTAAAAACAACACAAAATTGTTACCCTCCGGGAGAGCAGGGGGACAATACATAAAGGAATGGATGTTACTGGACAACCTGGGAGAAGAGAATATACTGTCATGGTGGTATCATGGCTGATATAGAGATTTTACGGTATTTAGCTTCGAAGACTGGCCTCGGTCTAAAGTATCTATCAAAAGATGAGAGGATTTCAATCATTTTAGAACAACTGAGGGATATATTTCCCGAGGTGATTTTAAAAGGAGGGACTGCCCTGAACAGGGTATATCTGGCGAAATTGGGGGTCAGCAGATTTTCAGAGGATGTGGACTTAGATTTTGTTTCAAGTAATGGTCTGAATGAAAAAATCTCTACGATTAAAGAGAGGATTGGGGAAATAAAAGATTTTGATATAGAAGGTCTTTGGGAAATAAAAGATTTTGATATAGAAAGTCCAAGAATTCTTCATAGAACTCTAAGGTTCGATTGTCACTATATAAACGAGTTTGGTGAAAAGGACCGAATACGAATAGAGTTCTACCTCTCACCAGAACCGAATTCCTGAAGGTAGAAGATACTCTGGTGAAATCCCCTTTTGTAGAGACGCATCCAACTATATTCAGGGTTTATTCCCTGGAGGACCTGATGGCACGAAAATTCATCGCTCTGTACAACCGGATGGAAGGAAAAGACATTTATGATTTATTTTATTGCCTGGATACGGATTTTGATGAAGAGAATTTGCTTAAGGCATTAAAGCTCATGCTGGACTTTTATAAGGTAAACCAGGCAAGTTTTCTGAAGGAGCTTTTGCAGAGGCTCAATAGTGCAGGAAAGAATAGTTATTACATAGGAAACTCGACCAATCACTTCATACCGAGAGGCATGAGGCCAAACTGGAAGGTTTTTATTGATACGTTGATTTTTAAAATTGAAGGGGCATCAGGTGGTAGGAAGTCAATCACCCCTGAAGAATAGCAAAAAACACGGGAGTATGGCAGCCTCATTGCCCTTTAATATATTTCCGGCAGAAGCAACTCATACTTTTAACCAATAAGCGATTCTCTTTTATACGATAAAAGGCCTACTTAAGGCTGAAGATAAGTTTGGATAAGGGATAAGAAAAAACCATGACTCTCTGGGCTTATAAAACCGGGAGGTGATGATAAGAATGATAACCTTAATACTTGCAGGTGGCTCAGGCACAAGATTGTGGCCTCTGAGCAGAAAGCTTCATCCAAAGCAGTTTCTTGCTCTTAACGGTGATAAAAGTTTGTTAAGGCAGACTGTCGAACGAGCAAAGGAACATGCAGAGAAGATAGTTGTGGCTACCAATAAAGAGCAGTACTTTTATGTTAGAGATGAGCTCAGCGACTTTGTATCTGAGGATAATATAATACAGGAGCCTTCCCGAAGAAACACTGCACCCGCAATAGCATTAGCCTCGCTTTTTATCAAAGAGCATTACGGCAACGAGAATTTTCTTGTGCTTCCCAGCGACCAGGTTCTGAGTGAGAATTTCTTTGAAACAGCAAAAAAGGCTGAGCCTCTTGCGAAGGAGCACCTTGTCACCTTTGGCATAGAGCCACGTAATCCAGCAACAGGCTACGGGTATATAAAACCAGGGGAGCCTCTTGGTTATGGCAATAAGGTGGAGAGATTTATTGAAAAGCCATCCAGTGAGAAAGCAGAGCAGTTGATAAAGGACTGCCTATGGAACTCAGGCATATTTTTATTTTCACCCTCTTTGCTCGCCCGGGAGTTTGAGCTTTACTCCCCTGAAATAGCCAGTCATATGCAAAACTATGAAGGTCTTCTTAATAGTTACAATAAACTTCCAGATATCTCCATAGACTATGCAATAATGGAGAAATCTTCACGCTCTGCCGTGGTGCCTTACTCTGGTGAATGGCAGGATATAGGGTCATGGAAGAGTGTTTATGCACTTATGCAAAAGGATGAAAATGGCAATGCAGTGAAGGGCGAAGCTATGCTCTACGATACCAGCTCCTCTCTGATATACTCCAATAATCGCCTGATTGCATGCCTTGGCATTGAGAATCTGGTAATTGCAGACACAGGAGATGCCCTACTTGTTGCAAAAAAAGATAGGGCAGAGGATGTCAAAATAATAACAGAGGAGCTTCTTGTCAGAGGGAGAGACGAAGCAATTATTCATACTACAGTGCACAGACCCTGGGGCTACTATACTCTATTGGAGGAAGGCAGTCGTTATAAGGTTAAGCGTCTATGTATTTACCCTGACAAAAGCATTTCTTTGCAGAGGCATCACCATCGCGCTGAACACTGGATTGTGGTTAAGGGCACTGCCAGAGTGGTTAAAGGTGGAGATGAAGTGTTCATCCATGAGAATGAGAGCATATACATACCAAAGTCAACCATGCACAGACTGGAAAATCCAGGCAAGGTTGATCTGCATCTGATAGAGACCCAGACAGGCGAATATATAAAAGAGGATGATATTGAGAGGTTTGAGGATGACTATGGAAGATGCTAATTTTTTTTTAACTTACGATAGTGTGAGTGGGAAAGCCCACGACTTCAGTCGTGGGATGAGAGCGAACCATAGTTAATTATCATCATACAAATATATATAACT
>QIGD01000221.1 GCA_003229935.1 Methanobacteriota archaeon
CATTCTAAACACCATAAATTATCACCAAAATAACATATACTCCACAGTATATAAACATTTCGTTTTATTATCACACATTAGTATTTATGTCACAAAAAAGTTACAATTATGATTAATTTATTGAATAAACTGTCTAAATATTAGACTTACTAAACGGCATAAATTTTAAAGGTGTAAAATGAGAGGGTTAGGCAACAGCCTCATATATATGTATTTCACATATTAAAGAGATTTCATTTAACCAGGGATGGTATACCACTTCCCTTGCAGCCTTTATTTCACCACACCATAAGCCTTCAGAACCACAGCAGAGAAACCTGTTTACTCACAATATCCCCTGGACTGAATAAAAGGAATAGAACAATAACGAAATTTTTCGAAAATGCCTGCAACAACACCGAATTTCTGAGAAAAATAACATCTCGACAGTTTATTCTTGTGTGAAATGTGAAAACCCTGACTTAAAAAAGATAAAAAACAGACTTATGTTTGAACATATCCAACCTTTATTACTTTAATATCCTTTACCTTTATTACTTTAATATCCTTTCGAAATCCTCCATATCATAAAGAAGAAATCCAGCCTCTCGAAGAATCTTTTTATCTTCTATATGTCTTGCTATTACACCAAATCGCTCTTTTCTTTCATGATTGTTCCATTTTACATATTTTGCCTTTCGCCTCAACTCTTTAATAATCCTCTCAACGTCTCTGCCCTTTAGTTTACTCCACTTGCACTCAAAAAAGGCGATGTCCTTACCCAGTTCATTTATAGCCACTATGTCAATCTCCTCTTCGCGATGCCACCATCTTCCTGCCTTGCTGTAGTTGAGCATGTGGTGGAAAATCTCTTTTCTAACAAAATTCTCGAACTTTTTCCCATAGTAGCCTGACATATCTCCACTTTTCTGGCTGAAAATCCCCCTCTCAATCTCTTCTTTATATCTGAAAACAAAGTTAAACCAGAAATCGAACAAACTGTCCTTTATGAAGTATATCCCCTTCTTTGGACTTCCCAGAATGGATGTCTGCCTTTCTATGAAGCCCAGCCGAATGAGATTCTCCAGATAGGGGTATATTCTTCTAGCCTCTATACCCACAAAATTCGCTATATCAGCTGGCTTTGTGTTACCATAGGCAACAGCATTGAGTATTGAGAAGTATGTCTTTAACTCTCTAAATTCCTGGGAGATTATAAAGTAAGGTTCGTTGTAGAAGTATCCCATCTTATTTAATAATTCTTTCTCAAGCAATCTGCTTAAGCTATTGTATTCCGCAGCCTTCAGAAGATATTCCGGCACGCCGCCGGTTATAAAATATAGTTTCATAGCCTCCTCAACGGGCATGGAAAGGAACTTCCTTGCATGCTTCAATGGCAATTCCTCCAGATGTATGTCCCTCGTTCTTCTCCCGTAAAGAGGAGAAGCATAGGAGAGCACCATCTCACTCATCAACCCGAGCATTGAGCCTGAGAGCACCATAACTATTGGAGAGTGTGAAAAAACTGTATCCCAGAGCCTCTGCAGCACGCTCAGTATTCTCTTATCGCTTTTTATTATATACGAGAATTCGTCAATTATAAGGTAAAATCTCTCTTCAGGCATGTTCTTTGCAAGATATTCAAAAAGCTGACTCCAATCCTTAATCTCAAGAGTTTTTAGTAGTGAGTCTCCAAGAAAATCAGCAATGCTATTTTTCAACCCGTTTATCTGAATCCGGGCGGAAGAGTCTTCTGCGATATAAAATACCCCTTTCCTGTCCTTTGTGAACTCCATCAGGAGCCTGGTTTTACCAATTCTTCTCCTGCCATACAGCACTATTAACTTTCCATTCTCTTTCTTCCACTCTTCCTCAAGAAGAGAAATTTCATTTTCCCTATTTATAAATCTACTAATCACGATTAGTACTAAGGCAGATTAGTATTTAAAACTTTTCATCAGGATTTTTGTTATATTACGATATCGTGAGCGGGAAAGCCCACCATCTTTAGTGGTGGGATGAAAGCGAACATTAAGTGAATTTTCGGGTTCACAAACAGCCTGAGTTTTACACTTTGCTCTGCTAATTTATCCTGAAAATGAGTTCGACAGAAGCCACTTTTCAGAGAGCTTATCAGCTTCTCCGCAACTGGAGGGTGAACCTTCAGGATTATTACCGTGGAAATCCTGAGGTGGGTAGAGCAGTATATTTGCAAAATCGTAGTCTCTCGTAAGCAGCACTGCTTTGTCCCTTTTGGCGAGCTCTGCAACATCTCTGTCATTGGCGCCTTGGGGAACATAAAATGCCTCGTATCTCCTTTCCTTCAGAAATTTAAACACAGAGATAGGGATATTCTCATCAAGCAGAAGCTTCAATGGCATGCTCCCTCTTCACAAGCATTGCAGCATACTCTAAGGCTTCCATTATCATCTCCTCATTGAGCTGAGGAAACTCCTGCAGTATTTCCTCTGCACTTTTTCCAGCGGCGAGCAGGTCCAGCACATCAGAAACCAGAACTCTGGTTCCCTTAAAAACAGGCTTCCCATGGCAGATTTCCGGGTCGGAGATTATATGTCTAAGCCTCTTCATACACAGCAGCCCAAAACCTAACATTGATAATATCACCATAATTTTGTTGCATAGCGCCCAAAAAAGCCGACAGCTTTGTAATCCATTTATCAAAACCCAGATAGTTGCTGTCTCATCTCATAAACTTTAAACTTTTTAATTTCTATGTCGTCTTTTGATATCGACTACCATCCACAATGCAGCAACACAAGCAAAATTACCACAACCATCTTTTCCTGTAAATTTATCTATTATACACCCTGCCCCTCTTATCAATCTTCAATATAACTATGAACTTATTACTTTTGTTTACTTCGAATAATATCCTGTATTTTCCTGTTCTAACTCTGTAAATGTTAGTTTCACCCTTAATTTTCTTATAAGGGTATCCAAATGGATTCTCCATCATAGTGCCTAGGATTCCTTTTATTTTCTTTCTGTATCCCTTATCAATTGACTCGATAAACTTTACAGCTTTTCTTGAAAAGACCACCTCATACACACGAATCACTACCAATTGATCTCGTCAAGACTGACATATTCTCCTTTTTTTATCTCTTTTCTGATTT
>QIGD01000222.1 GCA_003229935.1 Methanobacteriota archaeon
TCCAATTCCTTTGCCTTCAATTTGAGAAGTTCTCTCAAATCCTTTGCTATAGTATCTATCAGTATCTTTCTTCGATACTTCGGACACCATATTAGATGATACGCCACGTTGTGAACACATGTGTTTGAATATTTCCATCTTTTGTTAACTATCAATTATAAATAGGTGGCATTAATATATAACTATTTTGGTGGCAATTAAATATGGTTCGTTCTCATCCCACCACTGAAGATGGTGGGCTTTCCCGCTCACAATATCGTAACTAATAAATATGTAGCTTTATCAAATAAAAATGAGGTATAAATATGAAATGTATGCTCATCGGTTTAGGTCAGGCTGGAGGCAAAATTACAGATAGGTTTATTGAATATGACAAGGGAGGTAGAGCGACAAGTATTTACACAGGGGTAGCAATCAACTCAGCAAGAGTTGACCTCGTTGGGCTGAAGAATATTCCAGAGCGAAATAGAGTGCTCATAGGTGAGACTATTGTAAAAGGACATGGTGTTGGCGCAGACAACCGTCTTGGTGCTGAAATTGCCAGAAAAGACATGGCTAGGATAATGAGCGCCGTAGCTCAGGCAGGTACAGAAAATGTGGATGCATTTATAATTGTCTCTTCCATGGGGGGCGGTACAGGGTCAGGTTCTGCACCAATTGTAGCGAAATATCTTAAAAAGACCTATTCTGAGAATGTATATGTCCTTGGCGTTCTACCTGCTGACAATGAAGGTGGAATTTATCTTCTAAATGCTGCTAGAAGCCTCAAAACTCTTTCAAAATATGTTGATGCTATGATCCTTGTAGATAATGGAGTCTTCCTCAATCCCGGAGATAGTCTCAAAGAAGCATATTTAAAAATAAACAATGAAATTGTGAAGCGCTTTGATGTGCTCTTTAGGGCAGGAGAAATTGTATCACAGGATCATATTCCAGAGCTTGTTGTTGATGCTAGCGAAATAGCAAATACTATAAATGGCATGGAAATCTGCACAATAGGATATGCCTCGGAAAAGCCACCAAAAAAGAACACTCTTGGCCTATCATCATTACTTGGAAAGAAAACCGAAGCTAAACAGGACAAAGCTTCAAGAGTGCTCCAGCTTGTAACAGGTGCTGTAAAATCCCATCTTCTCCTACCATGCGACTTCAGATACGTCAGGAAGGCTCTTGTTGTTGTAGCCGGCCCTCCTGAAGAGCTATCCCGAGTTGGTATGGAGAACTCCAAGGAATGGCTTGAAACAACTATAAAGGGTAAAGAAGTAAGAGGGGGTGATTACCCAGCACCTGGAAGTGACTATATTGCTGTCTGTGTTCTCATTTCAGGTATCACAGGCTCTAAAAAGATAAATGATATCTTCGAGAGAGCAAAAGATATGCAGGAAATTATAGCAAAAGGTATGACAGAGGAGGAGTACGAAAGACTGAAAGAAACTGCCAGGCTAATGGGGGATATAGACTCTCTCCCTCTTGATGAAGACTAACCTATATACCTTCTCCTCAGAAATACAACTATTGTGAGAATAAAGGCAAAAGCTGTAGCAACGAGATTTCTGACAGGTATTTCCTTCTTTATCTCCTTAGGCAATGGGTTTACAATAACTTTAATATAATTCTCTGCCACTGCACTTCTATTATCTATAACCTTGAGTTTAACTAGATGCTCACCAAGAGGGAACTTATAGCTGAAGTTCTCCTCAGTGCTTATAATTCTCCCATCAATACTCCACTGATAGCTTATTATCTTTCCATCTGGGTCATAAGATTGAGATGCAGAGAGATTTGCAATTTCACCAATGGTGAGATTCAAATTTTCACCAGCCTTCGCAACTGGTTTAAGATTCTCCACTTTCTTCTGAGAGGGAAGTACTGTAACTGTAACACTAGCCATGGCAGTTGCCCCTTTACTATTTCTAACTTTGAGTATAATCACATGAATTCCAGGTTTCAGCTTTATCGGAAAAGCAGGGTTATAGCTAAGAATATTATTGCCTTCAAGCCATGTATATGCAATAATTTCACCATATTTATCATAGGATTTCAAACCGGATAATACAACTTCCTTTAACAGTAATATCCTTGCCTGCAATAGCAACAGGTGGTTCATTCTCAATCTCACTCTTTATTGCCCCACTGGCAATATTACTAATTCCATATATGTAATAACCCTGTTGTGACACATAACCAATAATGGCAGCACTGTTTGCAATCCCGTTTGTCTGAGAGGCAAGACACATTCCTCCTTTAAATATCCGTGGCACAACTGTGGCGCCGAGTTCATTTATCGTATAACTGGCTATAACCCTGCCATCACCACCCATAGCATATATTTTGTTTCCACTAATAGCCAGAATATCATCCCTTATACCATTTCCGGAAAAGTCGCATTTTGAAATTGCTATGATATTATAATGCTGCCATAATATTTTACCTTCCGAATTAAAAACAATAAAATCATCGCCATATTTCACAGCTACCATATCTGCGATACCATTACTGCCATCCAAAGTTAGAATATCGTCAACTGGTCTTGGAAAATCATAACTCCAAAGTACTCTTCCCTTGGAATTATAGGCTACAACCGTACCTTTCTCATCTTTGCTGTAGCCTATCAGAATATCACTAAAACTTTCCCCTGAAAAGTTAGCCATACCTAAAGCTTTTGCTCCAGTATTTATGTTAAATTCAAATAGAGTTTTGTTATCTCTCGGTTCGAAAGCGTATAACTTCGAAGATGTAGCCACAAGAAGGTCGTCATCAAAGCCATTAAAATCAACATCCCCCGTCTTGATTGCCGTTATTTTATTCAGGGAAGTATTCCACAACAGTGTATAAGCCGCATTTAATTCATGTACCTCAACCTTTGATGTGCTTGCAGATACAATATCATTTAATTTACCCGAGTTACTGTAATCAATAGTATCCATATAGTTGAGCATCTTGAATGGAATATAAAGAGAAGGCTGAGAGCCTCCAGAGAACAGATAAAAGCTGGAATCAGCACCAAGTAAGAGGTCAGTGCCGAAGCTCCCTGTCTGCGCCTCGGCATAATGTAAAACCTTGGTATTATAGGTAGATGGTACCACCAGACCAGTCTCCCAGCTCAACGTGAGATTAGTAGCATTAACTGCCAGAGGCAATATCAGTAGAACCATTATTATTACTCTGATTGAACTGGACATATTTGAAATATAATAAGTTGCTCATAATAAAGCTTTTGGCTTGGATAATATTTAAAGATTAATTTTTATTATTACATAAAGGAAAAAGTTAAATGCATTGCATTATAGATATAATCAAATACAGGATATTCAAAAGCCTTAGTGAAAGAATTGTCAATTACATCTAAAGGCTGCTAAATTGGCTGAATTCAGGACTGGTGGTCATGAAAAAAACATTACTGTTAATTCTCGCTTTAATCCTTATTATCCCAGGTGTCCATGCTATATGCTCTG
>QIGD01000223.1 GCA_003229935.1 Methanobacteriota archaeon
AGAAAGCCTGTTCTGACAAGAATCTCCAGGTGTTTCAGTACCTTTTATTGTCTTTTGTCTGTCATCTGTATTCTGTATTCTATCTTCTGTCATATGAACAATTCCTTGATTTCATCACTAACCAGTTTTTTGTCAAAAGCCTGTCCAAGCAGCTTGACCTTCTTAAAATCATCTTCACACATAGGGAATATATAGACCGAATCAACATCTGCATCAATGAGGTCTTCACAGATAATCCTGAGCTCATCTATCTGGTTTCTGTTCAGTGTGCCAAGAAATGCAGACTTCTGTACCCTGTAAAGGCCCTTGTTTTTACACGCCTTTGCAACCCGGCTTCGAGCTTTATCTGCGCTGATATCGTATATTATCCAAACAAGCATTGTTAGTATCAGATACAAGTGAATAGTGTCAGTGTCAGTGGATAGTGTCAGTTTTAAGGTGAATTCTCCTGAACCAGCCTCAACTTGTATGATATCCCACCACTGACACTCTTCACTTACACTATTTTTAAAGAATTAACCAATCCGTTCAGCATTTTGCTGATTTCATCAGTTTCTCTTCTCATAAAGTTAAACTCATCATCTGACAGGAGTCCTAAATCCTTTGAAAGCAACAGATGATATTTCAATTCTCCTGTAGAGCCCTTAGCGATACCAACAAATTGTCGGAATTCTTTTCTGTTTAGTCTGTGGCTTCCTTCCATTAAATTTGCACAAATTCACTCTCGCCTTTTATTTCCGCTGACACTGTCACTAACAACTTTCACTTTATAAGGGAATTAGCTATCCTGTGACAGTCAAACTGGACAATATTGTCTCTCTTTATGTTTCTCCCCCTGTATCTTACTGATTCATCCAGGTATGAATTCAATGCCGTCAGCAAAATCACCTTGCCTTCTTTATTCAGAGTAAAGCCATTGGGGATTTTATCAAAGAGCTCGGTCTTCACCTTTCTTGAGGCAAAAAGATTGATAACCGTCTCATCCGCCCAGATACGGTAATTCTCTATCAGGTCGAATACAAGGGACTTTTTGTTATAATGGTCGGTATGGATAAACCCCACATACGGGTCAAGCCCGGCGATAATACAGGCCTTTTCCACCTTTGAATAAAGCACCCCATAGGAGTAGTTAAGGAGGGCATTAAACTCATCCCCTGCAGGGTTTCGGCTCCTGCCGGAGAACTTAAATCTGCCAGGCATTAAAGAACTCAGAGCACCAAAATATATCCTGCCGCCACTGCCTTCAATCCCCATAATACTTCCCCTGCTCTCAGAAACTGTACCGCAAAGGGAATCAAGTCCTTTCATAATATTCTGGAGTTTCTCAATATATGCTGTAATCTCTGCCGATTTTTGCGGCCTTGTCTTCCGGAGTCTTTTCAGAAGGTCAATATGGTTATTAAACTTTGTCTTCACCCACTCAAGCGCAAGGGTAAGACCCGCTTCAGTCTCTGCTATCTCAAGTTGTCTTCGTCTAATCAGCGTTGTGCTTCCAAGCTTCGGATGCCATACCCTGCCATATGGGTTGCCATGCTCATCAATAAAGACAATATCAATATTGTTTTCCATTGCCATTTTGATTGCATCTGTGGTGATGTATGCAGCTGTAGAGATAAGGATCGAGGAGACCTTTTTGCAGGATATTTCAAACACCCTGTCGTCAGCCCTGACCTTGAAACAGTCTCCGTTTTTCTGGAGATAGGAACCGTATGTGTTTATTACAAGTTGCATAACATTCGTTAGTTTACCGAGTGCAGAAAGTTATTCAAGAAAAACTCTCTCATTTTTAAATGGCTATCAACTCCTATAACCATCTTCGACACCGACTTGCCCATGCCTCAATAATCGTGGATTCCAGAGTTCACCGAGAAGGTGCAGGCGATGCAAGACCTCGGTTATTTCAATTTATTCCTTACAAACTCCATAAATGCCCTGAAGCCTTCAATCGATGATAACGGAAAAGGTGAAGTTTCAACAGAGTCCTGTGAACCATTATGGAAGTGATACGGAAAGGTTTCTACCCTTCTACCCTTTGCCAATTCTTATCAGGAAAGTTATCATATCGATAAAATGTACCTTTTTCATCCTTGCTCTCCCAATGAAAACCAAACTTATCAGGCAGTCTCTGGGATAAACATACATCTATGAAACTATTATTGATGAGAAAAATTCTTAATTTATAGTCAATCTGAGATGTATCCTTAACAATATCTACAAACTCGATTTCAGCTATTCTCTTAATATCCTCAACTGTAGGCATCAGAGTTTCTCTAATATTGCTTTTATCTTTTCACATTCTGCCTCAAGGTTGTCAAAAGTGAAATAGTCATCATAAGCGGTCTCTTCACTTATAAAACCCTCTTTTACCTTCGAATCAAATTCGAACACATCTTTAACACCATACTTCTTTGTCAGCAGAAAAATATCTGCTTCCACCTTAGAAAGCCTTTTCTCAAGATAGGTCTCAAGGCTTTCCTTTAAAAGTTTCCCAGGCTTCATGTGAAGCTCTTTCGCCACTACATCTATTACAGCCAATTCACACCTCCCTTTTTATATTATATCCTATTCAAATCACAAACTCTTCAATCTTCTGGTTCTTACCGCCTTACCGCCTGTCTCTATGCCCTATGTCTGACCACCGTCCCAAACCCCCTTGACACCGACTTACCTATGCCCCAGTAATCGGGAATCTCAAAGTTTACAGAGAAGGTGCCGAGGAAACATAGTGTCATGTCAACCTTGTTATGTCGGAGGATTGTCATTCCCGCAACGTCGGGAATCATATCCCTCTTTGATTCCTGACAAGCCGGAATGACACTTGAGAGTTGACACGGCACTATCATGGGAGTGCCTCTAAATATAAAGTGAAAATTTATGCAATAAACGCTGTTTGTTGCATATAGTTCTACTTTGTTTTTATAGAAAGCGCATGACAACTGGTCACAGAACCATTTTCATAACCCCAAACCCTTTAGAGACTAACTTCCCTACTCCTATAAAATGCGGTAGTTTGTAGTTTGTTTCAAAGTTCACTTTAAATCCTAACATCAGTATCGGCCCTGCCTTCAAGTCAAATTCTGTGAAGTTATGTAATGTCACGTTTACTCTATCTTGAATTTCAAGGCTAAGATTTTTTGAAAGAGATAGGAAGTTCCCTACAAGTATCTTGGAAAGAAATGCCTTCCTCTTTTGTAAAGAGCTCATCTTCATAAAGGTAGTGTAGTTCTTTTCATTTAGTGCCAGCCAAGGGGTGATGCTTGAATATTTGTATGTTACCCTTCCGAATATACCGATATCTTCGATCCTATCTTCAAGTTCTGTGCCTGTTACCGTGTAAACAGTGTAACCAACCTTTAGACAAGGTTTTTCTTTATATATTTGTTCTACAATATCAAGACCGTTTTCAAAAGATAATAGTCTTGGTAAATGCTCAATAACAATGTAACGTACCCTTGGAGACTGATAATCAAACCCAATTCCATTATGGTTGTGTAATACAGGATTATCCTTAAATTGGGAGGTTATTGCTCTCCTTAAGTCAGAGCCATATCCCTGAAAGGGCTTATCTGTGTAAAGCCTCAACACTCTTGTATGGATTTGACTGTTGTTTGTTGCTCTTATCATAAAATCACGCTTCCCGGCATGTTTGTATCTCCAAGAAACCCAAGATCTTCAACGTATAATCCAAGAGTCGATTCAATCGGCATAACGCCCTCGCTGCTACTGTGAGCATACACCTGTACAATTCGATCCATAAATTCAGTCTTAAACTTACCAAAGATTCTCTTGCGTTCTATCACGTCTTCTATTTGACCGAGTTCTCCATATTGCTCCCATATCTCTCTGTCTTTTTGTGACTGAATTATAAAATAGGATTGTCTTGGCCCATCATCCTCGATCAGTTTGAAATGGGCTTCAATTTCAGAAAACTTACCATTTTTTAATAGTTCATTTACCTTGTCCGGCTCTGACCGTTCGGAAATTCGCTTAAAATAAGCCCTCCCAAGGTCAAGAAATTCTTTTTCTTCAATCAAAATCTTTTCAGCTAAAACTTCACTTGTTGCATCTATCAGAAATGGGTCATATACCTTTTTCCATAATTTCCCATGGTCATCAGTGAAAGACCACAAGTTAACAATACCTTTTGTTTCGGCACCATGTCTGTTACATCGTCCAGCGGATTGAATTATCGAATCCAATGGCGCCATGTCGCGGTCAACAACATCTACAC
>QIGD01000224.1 GCA_003229935.1 Methanobacteriota archaeon
GGTAATGACCAATATACCACGGCTTTGCTCGAGAACTTCGATGCTGATACAATCAACTATGGGCAGCTTGTTAAGGAACGTGAGAATGGTAGGGTCGTGGGCAAGACCATGACCATAATATTCGGCAGTATGGAGAACGCGGACATCGATACCGTGTATGTGGAACGGTATAATCTTACCCTACGGCACGGCATCTCAAGGCTGGTCAGGAAAAGTCTGTGCTTCTCGAAATGCAGGAAGATGTTAGACAACCATCTGGATGTCTACCAATGCTACAACAATCTGATCAGGACCAATTCAGCGCTGACTATCGAAACCCCAAAGGGAATTAGGAACCTCATGAGGACACCGTGCATGGCAGAAGGAATTACCGAGCATCCATTGACATGGAAGGAATTTCTAATGTTCAAGGTAAGCCATGAAAATTAGGACATTGCCGAAAAATAAAGGAAGTATATAAAGGGTATACTGTTTTCTTTCTGGTACCTACCAGAAAAAACATGCTAAAAACAGCTTAATTCCAAAAATTCATCTAGATGATACCTTTTACAATCGATATAGGGTGTATATACATCCTGCACAGGAGAAGTATTATGAAACCCCTGAATATTTGTATTGAGATAAAAATTAAAGGTGAAGAGATGATTGAAAAGGAAGTCAAACCATCCGGCAACGGTGCCATTGTATTTGTTCCAAAACGCTGGCTGGGCTCAAAAGTCAAACTGATTAAAATTGCCAGCCAGTGATTATTTTATATAGAAGCTTTTGTATAATATTATTAAAAGGGTGAAAAACATGAAAACAAAAATCATTATCACCGGCGGAAAAGTTCATGAGGTGGGATACCGCCCTTTTCTACTGGGCATAGCCGAATCTTTAGAGCTAGAAAGGTTCTTTGCCGATAACACTTTTGAAGATGGCAAAGAGGCTGTCTATGTGCTACTGGACTGCTCTGAAGAAAAAATAACGACATTCAAGGAGATTGTCAGGTCTAAGCTCCCGGAGAACGCTGCTGTCAATCAGATACTCGAAGAGGAGTATACAGGCACTGTAATGAAAGCCGAAAACTACTACCGCTACCTGTCAGCAATGCAACTTTCCAAGATAATAACCTACGGTGGAAGAATGTTGGAGAAACAGGATGAGACTATTGTAGTTATCAAAGGAGAATCCAGAAAGATGCTGGAAAAACAGGATGCCATGCTGGAAAAACAGGATGAGACTATTGTAGTTATCAAAGGAGAATCCAGAAAGATGCTGGAAAAACAGGATGAGACTATTGCAGTTATCAAAGAAGAATCCAGAATGACAAGAGATACTCTGACTGAACACCTGAAAAATGATATTGCTGAGATTAGGGCAGAAATAGCTGAGATTAAGGAAAAGATAGCGGGTTAGAATATTATCTTTTATCTTGCAATGAGGGGGAAGTTGTGTTTCCTTTATATAGAAATAGAATCTTTTTGTGTAATATTATGTAGAGGTGATTCAAATGAATAAAAAAGCTCTTTTCACTGGTGTGATAACTTTACTTGTAATGTTTGCAGTGTTGCCAGCAGCTAATGCTGTGGTGCTTGACCCTTCAAGCTGTCCTGCAGGAAATAGCACTGCTGTGAAAAATATGTATGCTCAGTATAATTCTACTCCAAAAACCTGCATGTATGGTTTGGTAACTGATTCACTTTTAAAGAAATATAAATCAATAACAGTAGCTAGAAACGTCCTGAAAAACAAGCCAGTTTCTAACCTCACATGGAACGAAGCCTATTATATGGCTCAATTCTATTCATCTCCTGCAATTGGAAAACCATATTCTATTTTCTTATATAATAAGGACGTGAATTATGCCAACCAAATGATTAATGTGCAAAATACTCCTCAGAGCAGAGCATTAGCGTATCTTGTCATGGAAAATGCAGCTGGGTCTATGTATAAGAAAACATTCAACAATCAATGGGACTTGAAACAGTCATATTTCACTACAATGCTCCTTCAGAATGATCCAAGTGGAATAGTTAATGGTGGTGGTTCAGATTGGAACAATTCCACATGGTGGGATTCTTTAGGCCTGGAAAATTTGAAAGAAGAAGGATATAATGTTCCACAAAAAGCAATAAGTCTTTCGTGGGCATTCTGGACTGCTGCTTCGAATGGGAAACTAAAAACTCAGGCACAACTTAAAGAAATAGGCTTTTTTCAGTGGAAGAAAAACTATCTTATACCTATTATCAATGAGAAAGCTCCTCAGAAAAGCATACCAACAAAAATAGTTGATACATTGCCTGGTGTTTTTACATTTATTTTAAAATATGGTAGAGATTTAGTCAAAGCTATAGGTGGTATTTTCCTTCTAGGCATTGTGTTATTGTGGTAAGAAGGAGAAGAAACAGGTATTATTAATATTTGATTCTCTTCTTATTTTTCATATTAAACGTCAAAAGTAATTATTTTTTCGTAAGTAGAAGTCGATAATCCTCTATTCGTTGTTGCTGTATTTTCACAACCTTGTGTTTTTATTATCCCTATCGATAGAGAATTGGGTGGATTGTTGAAAATTGCTTTTAATACTTCTATACCAGCAGCCTGAACTTGATTTATGATTTCATCTATCTGTGGATTTGAAGGTGTATTTGAAAATAATGGTGTTTTTCCATCTGGATTCTTCAATGCTTCAAGAGGGGAACTAAATTTATTTTTAATATTTTCATTTTGTACCCAAGGCCATTCACATGGTGTAACTGTTCCTGGAATTACATTCAGGTTAATTTCTGCTGTGAAATATGTAGCAGTCGCTTTTTTCGTGCCATATACTAATTTTATTGCTTTATCATATATTTTTTTAATTGTTTTTCCATTTGGCAATGCAATAGTAATTTGGAATTTTGCTTGAAAAACTCCATATAGATAGTCAATTCCAACTGTAACAAGGATAGGTGCTTCCTTCACCTTGACAGTCTTAGAGCAGGTTGAATCCCCAAGTTTGGCTTCAATATCATGAGCGCCTACAGTATTCATGGTAATTGAAGTGCTGAAATTACCATTAGCGTCTGTAACAGCAGTGGCCACCTTAGGCTTTGCCTAAAAATAAAGTAGCAAAGTTTATTAATTAGATCAGCGTATCTAGAAGCATGAATAATCATATACAGTATGCACCGTGGTTGAAAGCCTTATCTGGAGCAGATGAAGTCCAAGCACGGCGATTTGTAGCAGCTAGA
>QIGD01000225.1 GCA_003229935.1 Methanobacteriota archaeon
ATTAAAAATCATTATTATAATTTTAAAATGGAGGTAGGGCAATTCCTCCCACATCTAAAGAGGTGGGTTTACTTGCCCAGAGGATCATGAAACAGTCAATCGAGAGAATAGCCAAATTAAAAGAGCGGGATATAAGCCCCACTGAAGAAGATATAAAACAAAAAATTATTGTTCCTCTCCTCAAAATACTTGGACATAAAACAGAAAATTTGGTGTTTGATTATAATACACGCAGAGGAGGGAAAATAGATGTTTTTATTAAAAACTTACCTCCTGACTGCGAGGTAATTATTGACATAAGAAATTACGATGAAAATTTAAATGACTGCATAAAACAGATAAGACAGTACACTTTTGATGAAGATGCCCTTCTTGCAATCCTTGTGAATGGGTTAGAGATTAAGATTTACAGCCCTCTGAAAGGCATAGGATTTGAAAGGTCACTATTATACTCTATTGAAAGACAAAAACTTACTAACAGCAAATGGTGGTCTATAATCTCTGAATTTTTAGATATTAAAAACTTACAAAACAGGAATGTAATCAAAGCAATAGAAAAAAGAGAAAAAGAGATAAAAGAAGCTCTATTTTCAGAGGAACATCTCAGACAGGAATATGAGGAAAATATCGAGGGGGTCTATAACGAAATGAAGACACTTAAGGAAGAAATCGAGAGATTGAATAGAAAAAATGAAGTTTTTGCTAAAAAATTGAAAAATAATATATCACAAATCTGGGATGCTCTTGAATTGCCTCCTCCTTCTGATACGACAATACTTGGACCCATGAGTGCGAAAGAGAAAGTCACCCATTTAGAAAAGGAAGGTCTGGTTAGTCAGGATAATGAAATTTATAAAATCTACAGAGGAATTGATAGAGACAGAAATAATGAATAATTCAATCACCACCCATTAAAATGAGTGGCTTGTCTCGTGAGAGACAGAACAGATTGATTAGTAGGTATTAAATAATGCAGAGCAGTTATTGGTAGAGTCTCAGAATACATCAGGGGATGCTCCTCAAGTCCCTGCTCTGTAACTGTAGCATTAAACAGAGAGGAAACTCCAACATAGTTGCACATAGAGAGAATCTGAACCTTCAGGCAAAGGTAGGTCGCTTCAGCGATGGCATAAAGAAGTACCATGTCAAAGGTCTTCTTGTAGATAATAAAGCTGTCATGCTTGGAAGTATGAACTGAAATCTCAATTCACCTACAAGAAATAGAGATGTAGATTTGATTATATATAGAAAGCCAACTGGGTATTTCAGTAAAGCTTTTATGCATGACTGAAAACTCTACTCTGAGAAGAAAATATAGGTCAACTACAGCTACATATTAGCAGGTTCTATTATTATTTTCATATTTATATTTAGAAGAAGGATTAAGAGGTAGAGTGAGTATTCTATGTGAAATCTTTTCTAGTCCAGAGAAATAACGCTGAGAGAAAAGCTCTATGTTCTAACTCTAGGGTTAAATTTATAAAGGGTGAACACATTAAAAAAAGAGAAAGAGGCATCAAGACAAAGTAGGTGAAGCATGGCGATTTGTGAAGTTTGTGGACTACCTGAAGATTTGTGTATATGTGAAGAAATTGCGAGAGAATCGCAGAAAATAACCATATCAGTTAATAGACGTAAGTTTGGTAAGTCAATGACAGTGGTTGAGATGGTATCAACGAAAAATCTATTGATATGAATGACCTGGCCAAAAAGCTCAAAGGCGAACTTGCCTGTGGCGGCACAGTAAAAGATGGAAGAATAGAGCTCCAAGGAGATCATAGGAACAGAGTTAAAGATATTTTAATAAAGTCTGGTTACTCTGAGGACCTGATTGAAGTAAGATGAAAGAAAAGAAAGCTATTGTGGAAGCAGCTCTTTTTATTTCCTCTGAACCTATACAACTTTATAAACTCAGTGAGATATCTGGATTTGATTTTGAGGGAGTGAGGGCAACCATAAGTGAGTTAAAGGAAAGCTATTCCAGAATCGGTAGCGTTATTGAGATAAACGAGGTGGAAGATGGTAGCTACCTCATGCAGGTTAAAGATACTTTATCAGGTGCCCTCGTAGAACTGCTCAGACCGGCTCTTCCCAATGAAGTTCTCAAAACCCTCTCCTACACCGCCCTTAAACAACCTGTACTCCAGTCTGAAGTTATAAAAGCCAGAGGAGAAAAAGCATATGCCCATATCAAACTTCTGATTAACAAGGAGTTTATAAATGCAGAGCCAAAGGGAAGAACAAAACTCCTTACCACCACAGAAAAATTTTCATCATATTTCGGATTGAGTAGAGATATATCTGAAATTAAAAAAGTACTTGGAAGAATGCTCAACGACTAATCCCTACATTTTATTTCATGCATATCACTAATAAGTTCCTTGTTCTTTCTTTTTATTTCCTTAACTTCACCTTCCACTAACCTTAATCTCTTAAAGTAATATCCATTGAGTGCAAGAATTACAAGTGTAATTATATAAAGGAGTATAAGAGTTTGACCCATATTAGTAATTTTTAATTTTTAGATATATATAGGTTATGAATGCAATGCTAAAATATACCTCAGCTTAAAGGTTAATAATCCACGCCCTTCTTTGCCACTATGCCTCTATCATAGGGATGTTTTATATACCTCATCTCTGTAACCAAGTCAGCTCTTTCGATAAATTGCCCTGTCAATAATATCAAGTACTTTTCTCCTGCCCACAATACCAAAAGCTGCAGCAAGATTCACCTCATCCAGAACAAGAACCCTTGGTTTTTTCTCAAGCCCATATTTCGCACCCCTAATATCTAACTCTGCGATTTATCTGTCATCTTCCACT
>QIGD01000226.1 GCA_003229935.1 Methanobacteriota archaeon
TAACAGCATGTCAACAGTGTAAAAGAGTTATAAAAAATGCTGCAGATAAAAATGCTAAGGGTAAATTCAAAGTGAAAGATATTTCAGAGGTCGTACTTGAATCAATGGAATAGAAACTACAGCATATTAATTGCTCAGCAGTGAAGTTCGGCAATATGATACGGCTTTATCTGCTGAAGCAATTTCAGCTTAATTTTTAGAGGTCTACCATAACACCTGTGCTCTTTTTATCAGGATATCCCTTTTCTGGAGGCAAATATATAAGCTTTTCTTCCCTTTCCCTCATCCCAATAAGAGCCTCCTCTATACCTCTGAGAAACCTTCCTGCTCCAGCAATACTCCACCAAGCCTTATATTGTTTCCCTAGCCTATATATACCTCCCTGCCTTGCCTCATCTTCAATAGTACTCTCAACCATTTTATTGCCGCAGAATATAGTATAATTAATTAAAACATGGTCACCTCTGACTACATCCTTCTCAAAATCAAGAATAGCACTTTCCATATAATAAATTAATCGTATTTGTTTAGTTACCCTATGCAAAGCTCTTTTCTCAGACCTGAATGTCCCGATGACCTTCCTCATGATAACATGTTCCCGCATGGCCTGTTCACCTAGATTATTTGTAGGTTCCATGCCTGGGTAGAGCAGACATGTGTACCAGCACCCAAGGCCATTCTTGATATATGTCATAGGTTTGTGAAGTCCCTCATACTTAGTGAATCTTTCCAATAACTGGGCCATTTCAGTATCCCACTGTTTTTTCATTTGTTTCCTATCTTCTATGGGCGGCTCTTTATCCAGGAACTCCCTCATTTTCTTGAATTTGCAGTGGGTGTCCTGAATATCCATAGCCACCAGTTTTTGCCGTTGACTCTAATTCCAGTTTCATCCACGTATTTCCAGGGTGCAGCCCTTACGCGTTCAAGGGTTCGAAGATACTCGCTCTGGCAGGCGCTGCCCACCCTTAAAAGCATGTCTTGAATGCCTTTAGGGCTGATGCTAAAGCCATTAACCTTGCTGGTGAAATTCCCAATCTTGCGAAGAACACCTCTGAGCATGAACTTGAGCATAGTGACGTAAACCAGAAGACCTATGCCAAACCTGCCTTTCTGTGGGCAATCCTCATGCTTGGCTGTGAACTCATGACCACAGTTATGGCATTTGACGACACTCCTATCAAACTGTGTAGCTTTGATCTGCTGGAGTCGATATATTAAATCCTCAATTACTACAGAATTAACATCAATCTCTTCAAGGTCGCTACTGCCGCACTTCTCACAGTGGTCTGCGAACACACCTACGTATTCGTCAGGATTTTGGATGGGCCTTGTATCTCCTCTATGGCCTTTTGGTGCTCCACGTTTCTTCTGGCCATCCTTGCGTTTCAGTTTCTTCTTGAATCGCTTTGCTGATGAGGTTTCTTCTTGAATCGCTTTGCTGATGAGGGTGTGTGAGGGTTCTCATATTTTGCCAGCTCTTTCTTGAGATATGCAATCTCTTAGCCTGAGCAGCAATAATTTTAGCTTGCTTGGCTACCATTCTCTCAAGTTCCTCTACACGGACGTGGATGTCCATGTGGGTCTGGGGGATGAAGGTAATTTTGCCAAACTTGCTGCCATGAAAGGTGATACAACCTCATGCCCTTATAAAACATAGCCGAGAGCGTGGGAAAAGTGTTAAGAAGGTGAACTAGCTAAACATATACAATTAATCTTAGACATTTCCAATAATTCTCAAGGATGCGATTGCATAATAACTATCCTCGAGAGTTGATATTCCACCATACAAGCTTCTTCTAAATCCACCATCTTTATTTTGAAGCTTTAATATAAAACTTGAAGTCTTTTCATTTTTGATTTTCTGGCCGGCAATATCGAAAGAAGAAAGCGCATAAAATGTATCCTCAAGATATGGAGGAAAAGAACCTAGCGTTTTAGAATATCCTCCTTTAGGGGCTTCATACTTCTTTATAGAATGCAGAACTTCATTCATATCATTCATATCCTTCCTATTCTTCATAACAGAAATTATATAATAAGCATTCCTGAGGTTTTCTGAACTCTGTTGACCATTTATCAACCTCTCTACTGAACTGTAAATATCATCTTCAATAGAGAAATCAAGGATTCTTAGTGATTCCGATATAGAAAATATTTCTTCAAGAAGACTGGGCAGTTCAAATGAATAAGTGGACGTAACACCCATTTCATAACTAACCTTAGACACCTTTCTTTTCATCACTCCATTTAACTTTTTTATTAAATGTTCTTTCAGCGTATCTCTATTTTTTAGATTGAATTCGAGGATTTCATTAGATTTTAAAAGATAATATATTGAAATAGAACTCCTAGCATTTCTAATTCTCTCTTCAATATAATTTATCACCTTATTCTCTTTAGGGATATCCAAACCGAGATTTTTCAGGATGTAAATCGCATAGAAAGTCTCAGGTGTAGAAGCTGGTAAAGGATTGCAAAAAACAAAACCCCCATTTTCTGTCTGATGCGATAGAACAAACTCTTCTAGTTCTGCTTTTTTCATTGAAATCATGTTGCCTGACCTCCAAACCACTGCCACACAGATAGCTGGCATTGCTAGTTCATAATCATATTACGCGTTAGGCAAAATAATATCATGGTAATGCCTATATTATAATAACTCTATATTGTGCTTTTTAAATAAAAGTTTAACCATTGTGCTTTTTATTCAAATTATATATGGGATTCTTGATAAATATTACTGTAAAAGTCAGATAAGCAGCTTTAAATCCAGTTGTATATATAAAAAAACTCAAAAAGTTTATGATAAACATCGCAGAAAACCAACGACTTTATTCGTTGGATTAATGCGATAATATAACTAAATATCTATAATTAAATATCTCTAACTAATTGTAAATTGTATA
>QIGD01000227.1 GCA_003229935.1 Methanobacteriota archaeon
AAATAATCAATGGTAACATTATAAGTAATTATTGTTGTTATATCCATATAAAATGTATATATTAATTAGGAAAAATCTATCGAAGATAAAACAGAAGATTTATATTGAAAAAGAACTAAATTTGGAGAAATGCCTTAAGCTCTCAAGGCTATTTAAGTTAGCTGACAACTGCTCAAAGATGTACAACGAAGTCAATTATAAGAGGAGACAGAGTTTCTTTAGTGAAAAATAGATTGGAATACTGATGAATTATATTTTAAATACACTGGAATAGTGGGCTCTGCAACTTTTCTATGGGACTGGTATAAACAGCTAGAGCTGTAAAAGAACTTCTGCTTGACACACTTCCTTCGAGTTTTCCCGTTTGATTGCAAAAGTAGACTTTTCCGTCATAGCATGCTACAGCTAGGTCATTCCTCTTTTCGTCTGTATTGTATGCAATAGTCTGAATAGCAGAAACACGATTGTCCAATCTCTTATTCCAGACTTTTACATAACCGTTTTCCAGAGAATGTACTGCAGGGAATGTGGTGAGTAATGGTAAGAGCAAAATAAATATAATTATAATCTTCATAACTCTATCTCATTCGAATGTTTAAAATCTATTTTTTTGTTACCTACATAAATACCTGCAAATGTAGGTATAAAAAACAGATAAATACTATATTATCCATAAATGTACCTGTAAATTGGAGGTGAAAAAATGAAAGAACAAAACACCTTTGGGAAAGATAGGCGGGCACAGGTGGGGATAGGCACATTGATTATCTTCATTGCCATGGTTCTCGTTGCTGCAGTTGCCGCCGGTGTATTGATACAGACTTCAGGTTTCCTGCAGCAGAAAGCGGCTGCTACAGGAAGAAGTGCAACAGAGCAGGTAGTTACTGGTTTAGCAGTTTCGCAGTTGGTAGGACATGTAAATGTTGTTCCAGGAGGAGATATTGACCTTATGGCTGTATACCTTGAACCAAATTCGGGAAGTTCAAGTATTGATTTGAGCACTGCTGTGCTAACACTCAGCAATGGGACGATTCAGACTCAGATGAAATACAATCCGAATCTATTTTCTGATGAAGCATCTACAGGATATAGCAATATCTTTAATACCAGTTTAAGTGCTTGGACCAATGTGACCAATGTGACCAATGTAAGTGGAAACACCACAACCACCACAACCACAACCACAACAGTGAATGCAACAAGCTTTGGTATAATAGTACTTCAGGATGCAGACGGTTCTTTAACAGCTACTCATCCAACACTGGATACAGGAGACGAGGTTATACTTACAATAAATGCTACTGGTGCTTTCGGTGGAATTCCACACAGAGAGTTAGTGTCTCAGGTAGTGTTAAACCAGAATTTGGTGAACCAGCAATTATTCAGTTCACAACACCGCCTAGCTATACAACAAACATTGTCCAGCTTCAGTAAGGAGGTCTAACCTACTCTGGCCTTTCTTTTATTTTTTGGAGGTATTCTATGGACATAATGAAGAAAATAGTAAAAAAACTGAGAAGAGCAGAGGAACCCCCGAAAAAAAATGAAGAGGAGCTTATACTTGATGAACCAGAAGAGGCTGAAGAAGAGGTAGATGAAGGATTTAATGATACAGTTATGGAGAGGCTTGGAACTCTGGATGACGACGTGGCAAGAGTAAAAGTATCTATCAACGATATCAGAAAAGAAGTAAGTGAACTTAAGAATGACCTTGGCAGAATGGATGAGAGTCTGAAAGACATAATGATGCTTTATGAAGTTGTGTCAACACAGATAAATCCTTTTATAGGAGAATCAAAGGTGACAGCATCCAGTATGGAGAAACTGGAAAGGCTGAATGATGAGATAAAGGATATAAAGACTATTCTTGATGATATTCTGATTGACCTCAAAATTCTTACCCTCAAGGAGCTTGATGTGCACTCAATAGTTTTTGATGTGTTGCTGGAGGAATAAAAAATGGTGACTATGTTTGGTAATAAGTCTGAAGTAGAGGAGAAATCTGACAGTGATTTGGAAGATTTTGAAGATAGGGGAGAATTAGAGTACAATGAAGATGATTATCTAAGTGATGAAGCGATTCAGGAATTTTTAGTTGAATTCAAAGGTAGCGTTCCCAGCTTTATTCTGATAGAGCTGGAAAATGCTCTTGCTGGAAGAGACATAACAAAACTTCAATTTGCCAGAATTATGGACAAAATTGTAACCAGCTATGGAAGTAGATATAACACAGAAAAAGTTGTCAGTGGGCTCTCAAGCAAAATCTCTTTAATAGAAAGTGAGTTTTGTGATGTGAAGGAACTAACAGAAAACCTGAATCAACTGATGGAAGAAATCGTGGGTATAAAAAAGGAATTATCAGGACTCATGGGAACTGTTGAGAATTTAACTAGGGATATAAGGCTATTATTTAATTTTGATATGGATTTAGAGTCTTATGTTGAGGATGTCCTTGGAGGGCATGAAGGTGAAAGAAGGGATTAGAGAGATTATAAGGGTTGATGAAATGGAAGAGAAAGAAGAGAACACTTCTGA